>JBDHSR010000167.1:0-7381 GCA_039808305.1 Gemmobacter sp.
GCGCGGAGCGGAAGGGCCGTCCCTACCCGACCGCCAGCCCGCTTCCCGCCTCCGCCCGGCCGATCACCGCCGCCGCGTCGAAGCCGTGGCGGTGGAAGCAGTCCAGCACCTCGCCCGCCGCCTCCGGCGCGCAGGCGACCAGCAGCCCGCCGCTGGTCTGCGGATCGGTGAGCAGGGCGCGGTCGAGATCGGGCAGAGCTTCCAGCGCCACCCCGCCGCCATAGCTCGCCCAGTTCCGCCCCGAGGCGCCGGTGACATGGCCCGCCGCCGCCAGGTCGCGCACGCCGGGCAGCAGCGGCACCGCCCCCCAGTCGATCCGCAGCCCGAGGCCCGATCCCCGCGCCATCTCCAGCGCGTGTCCCGCCAGCCCGAAGCCGGTCACGTCGGTCATCGCATGCACGCCCGGCAACCGCGCCAGATCCGGGCCGGGGGTGTTGAGCCGGGTGGTCGTCGCGATCATCCGCGCGTAACCTTCCGCATCCAGCGCGCCCTTCTTCAGCGCCGCCGAATAGATGCCGACGCCGAGCGGCTTGCCGAGGATCAGCACATCCCCCGCCCGCGCGTCGCGGTTGCGCTTCAGATGCGCGGGATCGACCAGCCCCAGCGCCACCAGCCCGTAGATCGGCTCCACCGAGTCGATGGTATGGCCGCCGGCGATCGGGATGCCCGCCGCCCGGCAGGCCTCGGCCCCGCCGTTCAGGATGCCGCGGATCGTGTCCTGCGACAGCACGTTGACCGGCATCCCGACCAGCGCCAGCGCGAAGACCGGCGTGCCGCCCATCGCGTAGACATCGCTGATCGCGTTGGTCGCGGCGATGCGGCCGAAATCGGCGGGGTCGTAGACGATGGGCATGAAGAAATCGGTGGTCGCCACCATCGCCTGCCGCTCGTTGATCTTCCAGACCGCCGCGTCGTCCGAGGTTTCGATCCCGACCAGCAGTTCGGGCGGCACCGGCAGCGCCACGCCGCCGCGCAGGATACCCTCCAGCACGCCGGGGGCGATCTTGCAGCCGCAGCCGCCGCCATGGGACAGCGAGGTCAGCCGGGGTTCCTGTGTGGTCATCGCATCCTCTCCGTGATCTGCCGCGCCAGATCCGCCGCCAGTTCCGGCAGCGCGCCGGGCGCAAGGCTTTCCGCGCGGATCGCCGTCGCCGGCCGGTCGCTGCGGGCGCGGTGGCGGTTATAGCGCGGATCGTAATGCCATTCCATCAGCCCCTCCGCCAGAGCCTCGAACGCCCCGGCGCCGGCCATGGCCTGCCATTCGGCGATCCTTCCGGCGGGTTGATAGGGACGCAGCCGGTCGATGGTGGCGGCAAGCCGGGCCGGATCGGCGGTCATGTCGGCATAGGCGCGGGCGAGGTAGCGGGCGCGCTCGGCCCGCGGCGCCTCGATCACCAGATGGGGCGCCGCCGCCATCGCCTGCCACAGCCGGGGCGGCAGGCGGCAGGCCCCGATGGCGGAGCTTTCGGCCTCGATCACCACCGGCCGCGCCGGATCGAGTTCGGCCACCAGATGCGCCAGCCGCCCCTCGAAGGCGCGCTGGCCGGGCTGCGGCCCCATCGCCCCGAAGAGCGAGCCGCGATGATGCGCCAGCCCCTCCAGATCCAGCACCTGCACGCCATGCGCGGGCAAAAGGTTCAGCAGTTCCGTCTTGGCCGAGCCGGTATTGCCGTCCAGCAGCACGACCGGGCAGGGAAAGGGGGCGTCGTAAAGCGCGTCGATCACCAGCCGGCGCCAGCTTTTGTAGCCGCCCGCCAGCCGCTCCACCCGCCAGCCGATCTGGCCGAGGATGGTGGCGAAAGACCCCGAGCGCTGCCCGCCGCGCCAGCAATAGACCAAGGGGCGCCAGCCGCCCGGCTTGTCGGCCAGCGCCTCCTCCAGATGCCGCGCGGCGTTGCGCGCCACCAGCGCCGCGCCGATCCTGCGCGCGTCGAAGGGCGAGACCTGCTTGTAGATCGTGCCGACCCGGGCGCGTTCCGCGTCGCTCATCACCGGCAGGCTGATCGCCCCGGGCAGGTGGTCCTCGGCATGTTCCGAGGGCGAGCGCACGTCGATGATCGTGTCGAAGCCGTGGCGGCCGAGATCGGAGAGCGAGGAGAGCGTGACGGGCATGGGCCGGACCGACGGAAAGGGACACTCACAGGCATCGCGCGAAAGCGCGGGCGGCGCAACCGGCAGCCGTCAGGCGCGGCTCAGCCGCATTTGCTCTGGCCGCAGCTCGCGCAGGTCATGCAGCCCTCGATCATGCGCAGATCATGGCTGCCGCAGCTTTCGCAGCTCTTGCCCGGGCGGAGCGGCAGGGCGACGACCTGCGCCTTGGGGTCGGATTTCAGCCCCATGCCCTCGCCCTCGATGAAGCCGATCGAGATCAGGTGCCGCTCGATCACCCCGCCGATGGCGGCGAGGATCGAGGGGATGTAGCGCCCCTCCATCCACGCCCCGCCGCGCGGATCGAACACCGCCTTCAGCTCCTCGACCACGAAGCTGATGTCGCCGCCGCGCCGGAACACCGCCGAGATCATCCGGGTCAGCGCCACGGTCCAGGCGAAATGCTCCATGTTCTTCGAGTTGATGAAAACCTCGAAGGGCCGCCGGTGACCGGCGATGATGATGTCGTTGATGGTGATGTAAAGCGCGTGCTCGCTGCCCGGCCATTTCAGCTTGTAGGTATGGCCCTCCAGCGCCGAGGGCCGGTCCAGCGGTTCGGAGAGATAGACCACCTCGCCCGCCGCCGCCGTCTCGGGCGCCTCGGTGGGGGTGGTGTCGGTGGTCTCGGCGACCGAGAGCACCGAACCCGTCACCGCGTTCGGCCGGTAGGTGGTGCAGCCCTTGCAGCCCTGATCCCAGGCGGCCATGTAGACCTCCTTGAAATCGTCAAAGCTGATGTCCTCCGGGCAGTTGATGGTCTTGGAGATCGACGAGTCGATCCATTTCTGCGCCGCCGCCTGCATCCGCACATGGTCGAGCGGCGGCAGCGTCTGGGCGTTGACGAAATAATCCGGCAGCGGCGCGTCGCCCTTCAGCTCGCGCCAGAGCCGCACGGCGTGATCCACCACCTCCTCCTCGCTGCGCGAGCCGTCCTTTTGCAGCACCTTGCGCGTATAGGCATAGGCGAAGACCGGCTCGATGCCCGACGACACGTTGCCGGCGTAAAGGCTGATGGTGCCGGTCGGCGCGATGGAGGTCAGCAGCGCGTTGCGGATGCCATGGGCGCGGATCGCCTCGCGCACATCCGCGTCCATCTGCGTCATGGTGCCCGAGGCGAGATAGGGCTCGGCGTCGAACAGCGGGAAGGGGCCCTTCTCCTGCGCCAGATCGACGCTCGCCAGATAGGCGGCCCGCGCGATGGCCTTCATCCAGGCCTCGGTCTGCCGCGCCGCCTCTTCCGAGCCGTAGCGCAGCCCCAGCATCAGAAGCGCGTCGGCAAGGCCCGTGACGCCCAGCCCGATCCGCCGCTTGGCCCGCGCCTCGGCGGCCTGCTGCGGCAGCGGGAAGCGGCTGGCATCGACCACATTGTCCATCATCCGCACCGAAAGCCGCACCAGCTCGTCCAGCGCCGCCGCGTCGACCCGCGCATTGGCGGAGAACGGCTCCGCCACCAACGCCGCGAGGTTCACCGAGCCGAGCAGACAGGCGCCATAGGGCGGCAGCGGCTGCTCGCCGCAGGGATTGGTGGCGGCGATGGTCTCGCAATAGGCGAGGTTGTTCATCCGGTTGATCCGGTCGATGAAGATCACCCCCGGCTCGGCGAAATCATAGGTGTTGCGCATGATCCGGTTCCACAGGTCGCGCGCCTCCACCGTGCGGTAGACCTTGCCGCCGAACTGCAATTCCCACGGCCCGTCGGCCTTCACCGCCTCCATGAAGGCGTCGGTCACCAGGACGGAGAGGTTGAACATCCGCAGCCGCGCCGGGTCTTTCTTCGCCTCGATGAAGGCCTCGATGTCGGGATGGTCGCAGCGCATGGTGGCCATCATCGCGCCGCGCCGCGAGCCGGCCGACATGATGGTGCGGCACATCGCGTCCCAGACATCCATGAACGAAAGCGGGCCGGAGGCGTCGGCGGCCACCCCCTTCACCTCGGCGCCGCGCGGGCGGATGGTGCTGAAATCGTAGCCGATGCCGCCGCCCTGCTGCATGGTGAGCGCGGCTTCCTTCACCGCGTCGAAGATGCCCGCCATGCTGTCGGGGATGGTGCCCATCACGAAGCAGTTGAACAGCGTCACCGTACGGCCGGTGCCGGCGCCTGCGGTGATCCGCCCGGCCGGCAGGTATTTGAAGCCTTCAAGCGCGTGATAGAAGCGATCCTCCCAGAGCGCGGGATCCGCCTCCACCTCGGCCAGCGCGCGGGCGATGCGGCGCCAGGTATCCTCCACCGTGCCGTCCACCGGAGTGCCGTCCGCCTCTTTCAGCCGGTATTTCATGTCCCAGATCTGCTCGGCGATGGGGGCGGCGAATCGGGACATGGCGCTATCCTTGCTGTGGTAGTCGAGGGAGGAGGGGCTACAAGATACGCCTATCCGGAGGAAGCGTAAACTCTTGCCGCTGCCCCGGCATCGGCCTATCCCGATATGCAGGATGGGGGTGGCCATGCCGGGATTCGTCAATCTGCTGAAACTCTGCGTCGGGGCCGATTCGGTCGAGGATCTGGAGGAGTGGCAGCAAAGCCAGCGCCATCGCTGGCCCGAGGGGCGCGCGGTCCATGTCACCCGCATGTGGCCCAAGCGCGAGGCCGAGGTGCTGGCGGGCGGTTCGCTCTATTGGGTCATCAAGGGGCAAGTGCTTGCCCGCCAAAGGATTCTCGGGCTGGAGCGGATCGAGGGCGCCGATGGCATCACCCGTTGCGCGCTGCAACTCGACCCGGAGGTGCAGCGGACCGAGGCCGCGCCGCGCCGGCCGTTCCAGGGCTGGCGCTATCTCGATCCGGCCGACAGCCCGCGCGACCTCGCCCCCGGCCGTGCCCGCGAGGAGGCGCTGCCCGAGCATCTCGCGCTGGCGCTGGCGGAAATCGGCCTGCGTTAACCGCATCTTCATCGCAGAGGGGCGAGACTGGCGCGGAAAGGGGGCGCCATGTCGATTGCTGTTCTGACCTGGCTTCGTGCCGTGCTGTCACGCTTCCGGCAACGGCAACCGCAGCTTTTCGGCCAGCAGGGCCAGCGTGGCGCGCTCCGCCGCGCTCCAGGTCGCGGCGCGGGTCACGAAGAGCGTCGCCTGGCTGCGATGGATCGCCGCACCGCCGAGGATCTTCAGGTGGTTGGCGCGCAGCGTCTCGCCGGTGGAGGTGATGTCGGCGATGGCCTCGGCGGTCAGGTTCTTCACCGTGCCCTCGGTCGCGCCCTGGCTGTCCACCAGTTGATAATCGGCGACGCCGTTCGTGGTCAGGAACTCCCTGACCAGGCGGTGATATTTGGTGGCGATGCGCAGCCGGAAGCCGTGCCGCGCCCGGAAGGCGCTGGCGGCGGCGTCGAGATCGTCGAGCGTGTCCACGTCGATCCAGCAGGCCGGGACGGCGATGATGAGATCGGCATGGCCGAACCCGAGCGGGGCAAGCTCCGCCACCTGTTTGTCCCAGTCCGCCAGCTTGTCGCGCACCAGATCCGAGCCGGTGACGCCGAGATGGATGCGCCCCGCCGCCAGCTCGCGCGGGATCTCGCCGGCCGAGAGCAGGACGAGCTCCACCCCGTCGATGCCCTCGACCGCGCCGGAATATTCGCGCTCCGCCCCGGTCTGGCGCATGGTCACGCCGCGCGCGCCGAACCAGTCGAAGGTCTTTTCCATCAGCCGCCCCTTGGACGGCACGCCGATCTTCAGGCTCATCGCTCAGGCCCCCTTGAGATCGGCCAGCAGCGCGGGCCGGATGATGCCGCCCACGGCGGGGATGGAGCGGCCCTGGCCGAGGATCGCGGTCAGCGCGTCGTAGCGCCCGCCCGAGGCGACCGGCGGTTCGGCCCCCTCGTGGTGGAAGGTGAAGACGAAACCGTCGTAATATTCCAGCGTGGTCCGCCCGTGGCTGGCCTCGAAGGGCAGGGCGGCGGTGTCGATGCCGCGCCGGCGCAGGGCGGCGAGGCGGGTCTCGAAGCGGTCCACCGCCGGGGCGATGGCCGGCATCAGCGGCTGGATGCCGCGCAGATGCGCGCAGGCGGCCTCGGCGGGCGCCGACAGGCCGAGCAGGTCATAGAGCAGCGCGGCCTCCGGCGCGGCGATGGGCGGCGCCCCGGCATCCTCGATCAGGGCGCGGGCGCGGGCGGCGATCTCCTCCGCGCCGCGCAGGCCGATCTGCGGCCCGGCGGCCCGCATCAACGCCTCGGCGCTGTCGGTCTTGAGGTGGTCGAGCAACCGGGCCCGCGCCGCCGGCAGCGGCGCGCGGCCGGCGAACCGGTCGAGCAGGGCGCGGAACCGGCGCGGCCGCCAGACATGGCGGCGCAGCGCGGCCTTGCGATGCGGCGTGGTGGTCAGCCCCTCGATGGCGGCGAGCAGGATGCCGATGTCGCCGGTCAGCGGCCGCAGCCCCAGGGGCGCGAGCAGGCCGGAGAACAGCGCGAAGACCTCGGCATCCGCCTCGGGCGCGTCGCGGTCGAACACCTCGTAGCCGACTTGCAGATATTCGCTGGCGCGCGGCCCCAGATGGTCCTGCTTGCGGAAGACCGGCCCCATGTAGCAATAGCGCGCGGGTTCCGCGCCGTCCGCCATATGGGCCTGCACCACCGGCACGGTGAAATCCGGCCGCAGCACCATCTCGCCGCGCAGCGGGTCCTGCGTGACATAGGCGCGGGCGCGGATATCCTCGCCGTAAAGGTCGAGCAGGGTGCCGGCGGGTTGCAGGATGTCGGCCTCCACCGCCTCGGCGCCGGTGGCGCGGAAGGCGGCGAACAGCGCCTCGGCCTCGGCGCGGGCGGCGGGGGTGATGGTCATTGCGCCAGCATCCGCCGCACCGCCGCCACCAGATCGGTGCGTGCCACCTCGACCTGCGCCGGGCGGTCCTTCCATTCCTCCAGCGTGGCGCTCTGCGCGATCCGCGCGCCGAGCACGAGGTCCTTCAGCACCACCACGCCCTTCGCCGCCTCGTCGCCGCCCTGGATCACCGCGATGGGGCTTTGCCGTTTGTCGGCATATTTCAATTGGTTGCCGAAATTCTTCGGATTGCCGAGATAGGCCTCGGCCCGGATGCCGGCGCGGCGCAACTCGCCGACCATGGCCATGTAATCGGCCATCCGGTCGCGGTCCATCACGGTGACGACCACCGGCCCCGGCGCCTCGGCGCCGACGCGGCCCTTGGCGCGCAGCGCCGCCAGAAGGCGGTCCACCCCGATCGACACCCCGGTCGCCGGCACCGCCTGCCCGGTGAAGCGCTTCACCAGATCGTCATAGCGCCCGCCGCCCG
>JBDHSR010000168.1:0-7367 GCA_039808305.1 Gemmobacter sp.
AGCGCGCGCAGGATCTCGGCGAAGTTGCGGCCGACCGACATCGGATAGGTCATGGTCAGGCGGACCTTCTTGTCCGGCCCGACGATATAGACGGTGCGCACGGTCGCGGTATTGGCCGGGGTGCGGCCTTCGGTGGGCAGGTAGTATTCCGCCGGCAGCATGTCATAGGCCTTGGCCACGGTCAGCGAGGTGTCGTCGACGATCGGGAAATCCGCCGGCGCGCCGCCGACCGCCTCGATGTCGCGCTTCCATTTGCCGTGATCGTCGACCGAATCGACCGAAACGCCGATCACCTTCGTCTTGCGTTTGGCGAATTCCGGCACCAGCCGGGCCACCGCGCCGAATTCCGTGGTGCAGACCGGGGTGAAATCGCGCGGATGCGAGAAGATGATGCCATAGCTGTCGCCGAGCCAGTCGTGGAAGCTGATCTTCCCGGCGGTGGTCTCGGCGGTGAAATCGGGGGCGGTGTCGTTGATGCGGACGGCCATGGGAACCTCGGATTGTCGTTTCGCGATAGATTTAAGCCAAGCGGGAGAATGTTTCATCCCCCTTTGCCGATCCCGCCGCAAAAGAGGAGCCTGTTCCAGAGATCAGGTCCAGTTCAGGTCGATCTTCCTCTCCAGCCCGGCTTCCGCGATACGGGCGCGCAGCCGCGCGTCGGTTTCCCGCAACGAGGGGATGGCATGGGCATGGGTCTCGACGAAGATCTTCTCCACCCGGTCGATCACGCCGCGGTCGAGCAATGCGTGGAGAATATCGTATTCCGCCCCCTCCACGTCGATCTTCAGCAGTTTCACCGGCCGGTCCAGCGCTTCGATGAAGGCCACGAGGTCGATCACCTCGACCTCGACGCCGCGCGCGCCGTCGACATTGCGTTTCTCCGCCAGCAGCGAGGAGCCGGAGGAGAAGCGCTCCGGGTTGCGGTCGTAGTTCATGTGCAGGTGCAGGGTCAGCCGGCCGGGCCGGTCCAGCACCGCCTGCGGGTGCAGATGCACGTTCGGCCGGCCGGCGACCGCCTTCGAGAGCAGCGCGAAGGCGTCCGGGTTCGGCTCGAAGGCATGGACCTCGGCGCCGGAGGCGGCGAGGATGCGGGTGATCGCGCCGAGATTGGCGCCGCAGTCGATGGCGATGTCGCCGGGCCGCAGCGCGTGGAACTCCGGCTGCGCCACCGCCCGCTCATGTTCGGCGCGGCCCGGCTTCAGCCGGTAGATCACCTCGCCGCCCAGCCGCTTGAGCCATTTCCTCATGCCCATTCCGCGATTCCTTTCCGTGCGAGGTAATCCAGCGCCGTCCGGTCCTCGACCTCGCCGGCCTCGATGGCGGCGACCTTGCGCATGACGCGGCGCAGGTGGTCGGCATCGGGGGTGGTGAGGTTGGGGCCGCGCGCGATCTTGGCCTTCAGCTCGGCATCCGAGCGGGTGTAATAGTGGTTCAACTGGATATGGTCGGCCGAATAGAAGCCGGGCCTTTCCCGCGCGGCCTGGGTGAAGCGCGCGCCCCGGTCGTTGCAGGTGCCGTCGCCGGTCTCGATCTCGTGCACCTTGAGCGCGGTGACATGGCAGGGATCGACGATCATCTTGAAATTGCGCAGGCCCTTCGCGTCGCTCATCGGATCGGGATTGCGGCGGGTATAGTTGCGCAGGACGCCGCCTCCGGGCGCCTCGACATGGCCGGAGCGGCCGAACATGTGCCAGGGCAGGCTGATATTGCGGCAGCCGTCCAGATGGGCCAGCGCCTCGGGCAGGCTGGCCGCCCGCTTGGGCACGAGGAATTCGTCCACGTCGATGAAGCTCATCCAGCGGTAGCGCCCGCCGAAATTGCGCACCGCATGGGCATAGGCGAGGACCTGGTTGTGGATCTCCAGCCCGCGCCGGGCGTCGCGCAGCTTCTGGTCCCAGGGGATGACGCTGGCGAAATCGCCCACCGCGTCGCGCAGCGCCGCCACGGTGCCATCGGTGGAGCCGTTGTCGTAGACATGGATATGCCGCGCCCCGGCGAGCCGGTGGAAGCGCGCCCATTCGCCGATATGGCGCGCCTCGTTGCGCACGATCAGCACCAGCGCCAGCCCGTCGCGCCCCGGCAGGGGCGCGGGCGGCGTCAGGCCGATCTTCGTGATGCTGCGCGAGCGCGAAAGGAATCCGAACATGCCCCCTCCTACCAGCCCGCGCCGGCCGACGCAAAACCCGCTTGGCGCCCGCCGCTGGCGGCGGGCCGGGCGCGCTGCTATGGTCGCGCCGCAGCCTTCAGGAGACCGCCATGCTCGACCTTCTCGCCCTGGTGCCGCCCGGCCAGCTTATGGCCTTCCTGGCGGCGGGGATCATGCTGAACCTCACGCCCGGATCGGACGTGATCTTCGCCACCGCCTCGGGTATCGCGGGCGGGCCGAAGGCGGGGGCGGTGGCGGGCCTTGGCGTCGGGTTCGGCGGGCTCTGGCATGTCGCGCTGGCGGCGGCGGGGGTGAGCGCGCTTCTGGCCGCGCATCCCGGCGCGCTGATGGCGCTGAAATGGGCGGGGGCGGGCTATCTGCTCTGGCTCGCCTGGAAAAGCTGGACCGCCGGGACGGAGATGCGGCCGGGGCGCGGCATCGCCTCGCCGCTGCGCGCGCTCTGGCGCGGGTTCCTGACCAATGCGCTGAACCCGAAGGTCGCGCTTTTCGTCATCGCCTTCCTGCCGCAATTCACCGATCCGGCGCGCGGTCCGGTCTGGCAGCAGATCCTGGTGCTGGGGGTGCTGTTCTGCTGCACCGGCACCGTGATCACCTGCGCCTATGGCGCGGCGGCGGGGTTCGCCGGGCAGGCGCTGGGGCGGCGCATGGGGGTGATGAACAAATTGTCGGCGCTGCTTTTCGGCGGTCTCGCCGCGCGGCTGGTCTGGGAATAGGACATGGCGAAGATCACGCTTCTCGATGGCGGCATGGGGCAGGAGCTGGTCAACCGCTCCGGCGACGAACCGACGCCGCTCTGGGCGACGCGGGTGATGCTGGATCATCCGGGGCTGGTGCGGGCGATCCATGCCGATTACTTCGCGGCCGGGGCCACCATCGCCACCACCAACACCTATGCGATCCACCATGACCGGCTGGTGCGCTTCGGTCTCGATGATCAGTTCGAGGCGCTGCACCGCGCCGCGCTGGCCGAGGCGCATGAGGCACGCGCCGCGCATGGCTCGGGCCGCATCGCCGGCTCCATCGGCCCGCTGGTCGCAACTTACCGCGACGATGTGGTGCTGCCGGTAGAGGAGGCCGCGCCGAAAATCGCCGAGATCGCCCGGCTTCTCGCCCCCGAAGTGGATTTCCTGCTCTTGGAGACGCTCTCCACCGTGGCGCAGGCCGAAGGCGCGCTGAAGGGCGCGGCGCAGGCGGGCAAGCCGGTCTGGCTGTCCGTCTCGGTCCATGACCGGGAGGGCGGGCGGCTGCGTTCGGGCGAGCCGCTGGAGGATCTGGCGCGGCTGGTCGAAACCTATCGGCCCGAGGCGGTGCTGGCCAATTGCTCGGTCCCCGAGGCGATGGCAGCGGCGCTGGCGGTGCTGGGCAGATTCGGGCGGCCCTTCGGCGCCTATGCCAACGGTTTCACCCATATCTCCGACGGCTTCCTGCAAGACGCGCCCACGGTGCGGGAACTGACCCATCGCCACGACCTGACGCCGGAGAGATATGCCGGTTTCGCGATGGGCTGGGTCGAACAGGGCGCCACCATCGTTGGCGGCTGCTGCGAGGTGGGCCCGGCCCATATCGCCGAACTGGCGCGCCGGTTGCGCGACGCGGGGCACGAGATCGTCTGATGCCGCCCTATGAATACAATCCGCCGGATGTGCCGCTGTCGATCCTGCATCACGATTCGGCGCTGCTGATCGTCGACAAGCCCGCCGGGCTGCTCACCGTGCCGGGCAAGGATCCCGGCAAGGAGGATTGCCTGATCGAGCGGCTGCGCCGCGTCTTCCCCGAGGTGCTGCTGGTGCACCGGCTGGATTGCGACACCTCGGGCGTCATGGTCTTCGCGCTGACCAAGGCGGCGCAGGGCCATCTCGGCCAGCAATTCGAGAAGCGGCAGACGAAGAAGGTCTATGTCGCGCGGCTCTGGGGCCATCTGGAGCCGAAGGAGGGGCGGGTGGACCTGCCGCTCTGCGTCGACTGGCCGAACCGGCCGCGCCAGCATGTGAACCACGAACAGGGCAAGCCCGCCGTCACCGACTGGCGGGTGATCCGCCATGACGGCCGCACGACGCGGGTGCGGCTGATGCCGCAGACCGGGCGGAGCCATCAGCTCCGCGTGCATATGCTGGAACTGGGGCACCCGATCCTCGGCGACCAGATCTATGCCGAGGGGCCGGCGCGGGACGATTATCCCCGCATGATGCTGCACGCCGAAAGCCTGCGCCTGCGCCACCCGGAGACGGGCAAGAGCCAGACCTTCGGCGCGCCGCTGCCTTTCTGATTACCGCCGCGGCTTGAGCGCAAGCTGCGGCGCGACGGCCCGCCCTTCCGGTCACTTCCGCAGCTTCAGCGCGAGGATCAGCCCGCCGGCGAAGGCGCCAAGCAGCGGCAGGGCGGGCGACCGTCCGATGCTTTGCCCCACGCTGTCGGGCACGGCGGCCAGCGCCGCCGCGGCCTCCTGCCGGGCGCGCAGCGCCTGCGCCTCCAGCCCGGCCAGTTGCGCCTCCAGCGCGCGGTCGCGGGCGGGGCGGCGGTTGGCCAGAAGCGCCAGGGCCAGCCCCACGATCAGGAAGGCCGCGCCGAACGCCGCCGCCGCGCCGATCGGCCCCCAATGGTGCATGAGCGCGATATAGCCGGCGGCGGTGAGGAAACCCGCCCCCACCAGCGCCAGCAGGCCGGCGAAGGCCAGAAGGCCGATGCGGCGGGCGGTCACCCCCGCCTGCCGCGCCGCCTGTCCCGCCATCAGGCCGAGTGCGAGCTTCAGCATCAGCGCCGCCCGACCAGCAGGCCGAAGATCAGCCCCGCCCCGGCGGCGAGGCCGAGCGCGGTGAAGGGGTTGGCCCGCACATAGCTGCGCGCCTCCTCCAGCCCCTCCTCGGCCTGCGCGGCGGCGGCCTCGCCCTTGGCCTTCACCTTCGCGGCCGCCGCCTCGCCCTTGGCGTGCAGCGTGTCGGCGCCGTGCTTCAGCCCCTCGGCCAGCGCCGCGCCCTGCGCCGTGCCGAGATCGGCGAGGCTTTTCAGGATGCGCGAGATGTCGGCCTGCAAATCCGCGATCTGCCCCTTCAGCCGTTCGGCCTCCGATCCGGCCAGCGCGTCCTCGGCGGCCTGGGCGGTCTTCTTCACGGTATCCGAGGCGGTCTCGGCGGCGGCCTTGAGGGGGGATTGAGCCATGATCTTGTCCTTTCGTCAGAATGCGGGTTGCGGCGCCTTGCGGCGGGAACGGGCCTTGGGCCGCGTATCCACATGCGGCAGGGCGCGCGGCGCCTCGGAGGAAACGGCGGCGGCGAGGGTTGGTTCCAATCCGGTCGTCACGAAATCGGCGCCGATGGCCTCGGCCTCGGCCAGCTTGGCGGGATCCGCCGGCTCGACCAGCCGCAGGCCGTCCTCCTCGCCCGCCACCGCCTCGGGCATCTGCCAGATCGCCACGCCCACCCGCAGATGCGGCAATGCCCGCTTCAGCCGCCGCACATGCAGCAGCGAGGCGCGCGAGGGGGCGGGATCGAGGAAGCAGAGCACCACGCAATCCCTGTCGGCAAGATCCAGCGCGGCGAGGCGGGCGGGGGCGAGGTCGGTATGCGGATGCGCGACCGCCTCGGCCCCCTCGGCCGCCAGCGCCTGCGCCAGCATCGCCGCCGACACATTGTCGAGATCCGAGCGCCCGCCGATGCAGAGCACGCGCCGCCCGGCCCCCTCGGCGGGCCCCTCCCCTTCCTCCTCCAGCTCCTCGCCGACCACGACCTGCAAATCCTGCACCATCGCCATGGCGACGCGGGCCAGCCGCGCCTCCTGCTCGGTGCTCAGCACCCCGCGCGACCAGTCGGACTGCGCGAGAAGCAACGCGGGCAGGCCGGTGTCGCGGTAGTAGTCGGCCAGCCATTCCTCCTCCAGCGCCTCCTCGGCGCGGAAGGTGCTTTCGATGGCGTCGCCCGCCAGCCAGCGCTGATAGAGCCGGGCATGCGGCGCCAGCACCGGCTCGTCGCCGAACAGGATGTCGAACAGCTCGAATTGCGGGATATGGCGGCCCAGCACCACCAGGCAGACGGTGAGCGGGGTGGAGAGCACCAGCCCCAGCGGCCCCCAGATCCAGGTCCAGAAGATCGCGCTGACGATGATGGCGAGCGGGCTCACCCCGGTGCGCGAGCCGTAGAGCCAGGGCTCGATGACGTTCGAGGTCACCAGTTCCACCGCGATGAACAGCGCCGCCGTCCAGAGCAGCGCCGACCATTCGGGGCTGACCGCGAAGGCGAGGAACAGCGGAAACACCGCCGAGAGGATCGAGCCGATATAGGGCACGAAGCGCAGGACCAGCGTCAGCATCCCCCAGAGCAGCGCGTTCGGCACCCCGATCAGCCAGAGCCCCAGCCCGATGGGCACCGCGTAGATCACGTTCACCAGCAACTGGATCAGCAGGTAGTTCGCCACCCGGCTGCCGGCATCCTCCAGCACCTGCGTCGTGCGGTGCAGGTCGTTGGAGCCGATCAGGCGGATGAAGCGGTCGCGCAGCTCCTCGCGCTCCAGCAGCATGAAGATCACCACCACCACGACGAGGCCGGTGGTGGCGACCGGGCTGACGATCGGCATCACCAGATTGACCAGCGTGTCGAGCGGGCTTTGCCGCTCCACCACCTCGACCTTCATCGGCTCGGTCGCGGCGGCGGGCGCCGCCCTGTCCTCGGCGGGCAGCGCCTCGCCGATCTCGGTGTTGATCGTGCTCGCCATCTCGGTCAGCCGCGCCACCAGCCCGCTGTCGCCGCCCTGCGACTTCAGCCCCTCCAGCTTGGCGACGATGTTCTCCTGGAAGGTCGGCAGGTCGCGGGCGAGGGTGGAGAGCTGGCTCGCCACCACCAGCGAGAAGGCGGCGATGGCCGAGAAGGCGAGGAAGGCCACGATCAGCACCGAGGCCGTCAGCGGCACGCCATGCCGCCGGATCCGGCTGACCAGCGGCGACAGCGCGAAGGTCAGCAGCATGGCGATGGCCAGCGGCAGGAACACCTCCTGCCCGAGATAGAGCACCGCCGCCACCCCCGCGATGGTGGCGAGGCGCGGCAGGGTGATGCGGCGCGCCTGCGGCACGGCTTCCGCCTCTGTCATCGGGAAGGGAGGCGGCCGTGGGGCGGAATTGGGCATGGGGCACCTGACACGGGACACGGGCGGAACGCGGCGCCCGACAACGCCGAGGCTGGCCGGGCGGTTCCGGCCTGTCAAGCCGGGACGC
>JBDHSR010000169.1:0-7280 GCA_039808305.1 Gemmobacter sp.
AGCCGGCTGACCACCACCGTCACCTCGGGCTTCTTGCCGATCTCCTCGACCGCGACCTGCCGCACCAGGCGGCGCAGCGCCTCGTCCAGCTTGTCGTCGTCGCGCATCACCTTGGCCGGCGCGCCTTCGAGGAAGCGGGTCAGCCCGTCCTCCATCGCCTCGGCCAGCCCCTGCCCGCGCTTGCCGGCCTCCGGCAGGCCCATGATCTCCACCCAGGCCTCGCCCAGCGGATCGTCGGCCTCGTCGAGGATGACATTCACCATGACATGCCCGTTCAACGCCATGCGGATCCGGTCGCGGATCACCCCGTCCATCGCGCCGATCAGCACCGACCCGTCAAGGTAAAGCCGCCCGGTCTCGATATATTCCGCGATCACCGGCACGTCGCCGGTCAGATCCAGCATCATGCCGTTGGTCGCCACCTCGCCCGCGATGCCGCGCGCCTCGCCCAGCTTCACATGCTCGCGCAGATGGCGATGCTCGCCATGCATCGGCACCAGCATCTTCGGCCGGAGGATCTCGTGCATCAATTCCAGGTCGGGCCGGTTGGCATGGCCCGAGACGTGATAGCGCCCGCCGGTATCGTCCACCACCTCGACGCCCATCTCGGAAAAGGCGTTCATGATGCGCAGCACGTCGCGCTCGTTGCCCGGGATGGTTTTCGAGGAGAACAGGAACAGGTCGCCCTCCTTCAGCTCCAGCCCGAGATATTTGCCGCGCGACAGTTGCGCGGTGGCGGCGCGGCGCTCGCCCTGGCTGCCGGTCACGATCAGCATCAGGTTCTGGCGCGACACCTCCGCCGCCTGTTCCGAGGGGATCACCGGCGGGAAGCCGGTCAGCACGCCGGTCTCGCCCGCCACCTTCACCATGCGCTGCATCGCCCGGCCCAGCAGGCAGACCGACCGGCCCGCCGCGCGCCCCGCCTCGGCCAGCGTCTTGAGCCGCGCGACGTTGGAGGCGAAGGTCGTCGCCACCACCAGCCCGCCGGCATTCGCGATCAGCCCGTGGATCGGATCCGCGAGCGACGCCTCAGACCGGCCGGGCAGCGGCGAGAACACATTGGTGGAATCGCACATCAGCGCCTTCACCGGCGTCTCGGCCGCGATCTCGCGGAACAGCGCCTCGTCCCAGGCCTCGCCCACGACCGGGGTCGGATCCAGCTTGAAATCGCCCGAATGCACCACCCGCCCGGCCGGCGTGTCGATGATGAGCGCGGCGCTTTCGGGGATCGAATGCGCCAGCGGCACGAATTGCACCCGGAACGGCCCGGCCTCCACCACCGCCGGCCGCGCCTCGACGGTGTGGATCACGTCCTGCGGCAGGCCCTGCTCCTCGAATTTCAGCCGGCCGATGGCGGCGGTGAATTTCCGCGCATAGACCCGCTTGCGCAGCTTCGGCCAGAGATGGCCGAGCGCGCCGATATGATCCTCATGCGCATGGGTGATGAAGATCGCCTCGATCCGCTCCGCCCGCGCCTCCAGCCATGCCACATCCGCCATGATCAGATCGACGCCCGGCGTGCTGCCCATGTCGCCGAAGGTCACGCCCAGATCGACCACGATCAGCCTTTCGCGATCCTCCGGCCCGTAGCCGTAGACATAGCAGTTCATGCCGATCTCGCCGGCGCCGCCGAGGGGAAGGTAGATCAGGCGGTTAGCACTCATGCGGTTTCCAGTTCCTTGTTGTAGCGGTGGATGAGGACGAGGCCATGCATGGTCAGATCATCCTCCACGAAATCGAATATGCCGGTATCCTGCTGGAACAGCGGCGCGAGGCCGCCGGTGGCGACGACCTTCATCGGGCGGTCGCGCTCGGCCCGGATCTGCCGCACGATGCCTTCGACGAGGCCGATATACCCCCAATACACGCCGGACTGCATGCAGGCCACCGTATTCGTGCCGATGGCCTGGGCCGGGCGGGTGACATCGACATGCGGCAGCGCCGCCGCCGCCGCGTGCAGCGCCTCCAGGCTCAGGTTCACGCCGGGGGCGATGACGCCGCCGATATAGGCGCCATCGGTATCCACCACGTCGAAGGTGGTGGCGGTGCCGAAATCCACCACGATCAGATTGCCGCCATGGCGGGCGAAACTGCCCACGGTATTGACCAGCCGGTCGGGGCCGACCGTGGTGCCCTGGTCGACGCGCGGGTTGACCGGAAGCTCGCAGCCCGGCTTGCCGACGACATAGGGCCGGCAGTCGAAATAGCGGTTGCAGAGCACCCGCAGGTTGAAGACGACGCGCGGCACGGTGGAGGAGATGATCGCCTCCGAAATCGTCACGTCGAGCTTCTTCAGCACCATCAGCGTTTGCAGCCAGACGTAATATTCGTCCGCCGTGCGCTTGTGGTCGGTGGCGATCCGCCAGGTGGCGATGAAATCCGCGCCGTCCCAGATCGAAAAGACCGTGTTGGTATTGCCGCAGTCGATGGCGAGCAGCATGGGCGGCCCCTTTTCAGAAGAAAACCTCGGCGGCGGGGATCGGCTCCCGCCGGCCGTCGATATTCAGCACCAGCGCGCCGGTCTCGTCGATGGTCTCGAAGAGGCCGCGCCGCTCGGTCTGGCCGGTGCGGACGCGGATCGTCTCGCCCAGCCGCGCGGCGTGGGACAGCCAAGCGGCGCGCAGGGGGGCGAAGCCCTCGGCGGCGAAGCGCGCCTCCCACCGGGCGAAGGCGGCGGCGAGATGGAGCAGGAAGCGTTCCGGCGTCACCCGCAGCCCGGTCTCGCCCAGCAGGCTCACCGGGGTCACCGCGCCGGGCTCCACCGCCTCAGCCGGCGGGGCGGCGATCAGGTTCACGCCGATGCCGATGACGAGATGGCCCACCCCCTGCCCCGCGCTGGTGCTTTCCAGCAGGATGCCCGCCAGCTTGCCGCCATTGCAGAGCACGTCGTTCGGCCATTTCAGCGCGAAAGCCTCCGGCAGGCCGGTCAGCCCGACGCAGGCGTCATGCAGCGCCAGCGCGGCGGTGAAGCTGCGCAACGCCGCGCGGTCGGGCGGGCCCTCGGGCCGCAGGATCAGACTGCCGTAGAAATTGCCGCGCGGGCTGTCCCAGGGCCGGCCGCGCCGGCCGCGCCCCGCCGTCTGCTGCCCGGCCATCACCCAGGCCGGACCCGTCAGGCCGGGCGCGAGGGAGGCCGCGAAGGCATTGGTGCTGTCGACGGTTTCGAGGGCGTGGCGCGCCACGCCCTCGGGCCATTGCGGATCGGCGGATTGCGGATCAGCGGACAAGAGCTTCCGCCGCCATGGCCGCCGGGCCTTCGATGCCGAAGAGGTAGAGCGCCGCGCCCAGAGCCACCACCGCGACCGAGCCGACGAAGACCAGCCATTGCACCGCGCTCATCCGGCTTTCCACGCCTTCGGCTTCGGAGCCGAAGAACATGAAATAGACGATGCGCAGATAGTAGAAGGCGCCGATCACCGAGGCCACCACGCCGGCCACCGCGAGCCAGGCCAGCCCGGCCTTCACCGCCGCCATCAGCACCGCGTATTTCGCGAAGAAGCCGATGAAGGGCGGCACGCCGGCCAGGCTGAACATCAGCACCAGCACCGCCCAGGCCTTCATCGGCTCGCGCCGCGACAGCATGTTGAGCGAGGCGATGTCGGTCACCGGGGTGCCGTTGCGCTCCAGCGACAGGATGAAGGCGAAGGTGCCGATATTCATGGCGACATAGATCACCATATAGACCAGCATCGCCTGCACCCCCAGCGCCGTCCCGGCGGCGAGGCCGAGCAGCGCGTAGCCCATATGCGCGATCGAGGAATAGGCCATCAGCCGCTTCAGGTCGCGCTGCCCGATCGCCGCGACCGAGCCCACGAACATCGACAGCAGCGACAGCGCCACCACCACCTGCTGCCAGTCCTTGCCGATGGCGCCGAAGGCGTCGGCCACCAGCCGCGCGATCAGCGCCATGGCGGCGACCTTGGGGGCGGTGGCGAAGAAGGCGGTCACCGGGGTCGGCGAGCCCTCATAGACATCCGGCGTCCACATGTGGAAGGGCGCGGCGGAGATCTTGAAGGCCAGCCCCGACAGCATGAACACCAGCCCGAACAGCAGGCCGAGCGGCGCGCCGTCATGGAGCGTCGAGATGATGCCGGAGAACAGCGTGGTCCCGGCATAGCCATAGGTCAGCGAGGCGCCGTAAAGCAGCAGGCCCGAGGACATCGAGCCCAGCACGAAATATTTCAGCCCCGCCTCGGTCGATTTCGCGCTGTCGCGGCGGATCGAGGCGATGACGTAAAGCGCCAGCGATTGCAGCTCCAGCCCGACATAGAGGCCCATCAGGTCGCCGGCGGAAACCATCATCATCATGCCGACCACGGCCAGCGCCACGAGGATCGGATATTCGAACCGCCCCAGCCCCCGGCGCTGCATGTAGTCCTGGCACATCACCAGCACCACCGCCGCCGAGGCGAGGATGGTCACCTTGGAGAAGCGCGCGAAGGGATCGTCGTTGAACATGCCGCCGAAGGCCACGCGGGCGCCCTCGCCCGAGACGCCGATCCAGAAGGCGAGCGCGAGGAACACCCCCGCCGTGACCCAGGTCAGCAGGCCCGCCACCCGGTCCTTCGAGGTGTAGACGCCGAAGAGCAGCGCCGCCATCGCATAGACGGCAAGCAGGACCTCTGGCAGGACAATGTTGAAATCGGTGCCGGTCATCGGTCAGCCCTCAATGCGAGGCCGCTTCCGCCACGTCGGACGACGCGGGGATGGCGGCATGGTAGTCGGTAAGCAGCGCCTCGACCGAGGGACCGATCATGTCGGTCACCAGCGAGGGATAGACGCCGAGAAGCAGGGTCATCACCACGAGCGGCGCGAAGATCGCGCGTTCCCGCCCGGTCATGTCGGTGATCGACTTCAGCGCCTCCTTGATGAGGTCGCCGAACACCACCTTGCGGTAGAGGTGAAGCCCGTAGGCCGCCGAGAAGATCACGCCGGAGGTCGCGACCAGCGCCACCCAGGTATTCACCTGGAAGATCGCCATCAGCGTCAGGAACTCGCCCACGAAGCCCGAGGTGCCGGGCAGGCCGACATTGGCCATGGTGAAGAACATGAAGATCAGCGCATAGGCCGGCATCCGGATCACCAGACCGCCGAAGGCGTCGATGTCGCGGGTATGCATCCGGTCGTAGATCACGCCGACGCAGAGGAAGAGCGCGCCGGAGACGAAGCCGTGGCTCACCATCTGGAAGATCGCGCCGTCGAGCCCCTGCCGGTTGGCGGCGAAGATGCCCATGGTCACATAGCCCATATGCGCGACCGAGGAATAGGCGATCAGCTTCTTCATGTCCTGCTGCGCCAAGGCGACCAGCGAGGCGTAGACGATGGCGATGGCCGAGATCCACAGGATGAACGGCGCCAGCAGATCCGCCCCCACCGGGAACATCGGCAGCGAAAAGCGCAGGAAGCCGTAGCCGCCCATCTTCAGCAGGATCGCCGCCAGCACCACGGAGCCGGCGGTCGGCGCCTGGACGTGGGCGTCGGGCAGCCAGGTATGCACCGGCCACATCGGCATCTTCACCGCGAAGCTGGCGAAGAAGGCAAGGAACAGCAGCGTCTGCATGCCGCCGACGATCTGGAAGCCCGCGATGCCCAGCGTTTCCGAGGCGAATTGGTGGTCGAGCAGCGCCACGATGTCGGTGGTGCCGGCATCGGCATACATCGCAATCATGGCGACCAGCATCAGCACCGAGCCGAGGAAGGTGTAAAGGAAGAACTTGAAGGCCGCATAGATGCGGTCCTTGCCGCCCCAGATGCCGATGATCAGGAACATCGGGATCAGGCCCGCCTCGAAGAAGAGGTAGAAGAGCACCAGATCCAGCGCGCAGAACACGCCGAGCATCAGCGTCTCCAAGAGCAGGAAGGCGATCATGTATTCCTTCACGCGCGTCTGCACATCCCAGCAGGCGGCGATGGTGATCGGCATGAGGAAGGTGGTCAGCAGCACGAACAGGACCGAGATCCCGTCGATGCCCATCTTGTATTTCAGGCCGAGGATCCAGTCGTATTCCTCGACGAACTGCATGCCGGTATCGGCGGGATCGAAGCCCGCGAGGATGGTCAGCGACACGAGGAAGGTGGCGGTGGTGGCCAAGAGCGCCACCCATTTCGCGTTGCGCTGCGCCGCCGGGTCATCGCCGCGCAGGAACAGCGCCAGAACGGCAGCCGCCACGGCCGGGATGAAGGTGATGATGGAAAGGACGTTTTCCATTAGTGCGCGCCCCCCGAGAGCGACATCCAGGTGATCAGGGCGGCGATGCCCAGCACCATGGCGAAAGCGTAGTGGAAGATGTAGCCGGATTGCATCCGGTTGACGACGCGGGTGAGCATCGGAATGAAGCCCATGGCGATGCCGTTCAGCGTGCCGTCGATGACGGCGCCGTCGCCCTTCTTCCACAGGAAGCGGCCGAGCCATTTCGCCGGGATCACGAAGATCGCGTTGTAGAGCTCGTCGAAATACCACTTGTTCAGCAGGAAGTCGTAGAGCGGGCGCTGCGTGGCGGCCAGCCGCTTCGGCAGGCTCGGGTTCCTGATGTAGAAGAGCCAGGCCATCGCGAAGCCGATCAGCATGGCGATGAAGGGCGAGACCTTGACCCAGGCCGGCGCCTCATGCGCGGCATGGATCACATGGTTGTCGGCGCCGAGATAGATCGCGCCCTTCGGCGCCGCCGCGGCGGCATGGGCGTCGTGGCCCTCTGCCTCGGTGGTCGCCGCATGGGCGTCTTCCCCCTCCGCGCCGGTGGCCTCGGTCGCCACATGGGCGTCATGGCCTTCGGTCGCGGCCGCCTCGGCATGGCCCTCGCCCTCCGGCACGGCGGCGTGATCGCCGCCGGCGGTCGCATGGGCGGCCGGCTCCATCCCGAACCAGGCGCGCATCTTCGCCTCGTCGCCGAAGAACACGTTGTACCACAGCATCCCCGAGAACACCGCGCCGAGCGCCAGCACCCCGAGCGGGATCAGCATGACCATCGGGCTTTCATGCGGCTCGTGATGGCCGTGATCATGCCCGTGATCGTCATGCCCGTGGCCATGATCGTGATGCCCCTGCGCCCGGCTCTCGCCGTAGAAGGTCAGGAACATCAGCCGCCAGGAATAGAAGCTGGTGAAGCAGGCCGCGATGACCAAGAGCCAGAAGGCGTATTGCGAGCCGACCCAGGCGCTTTCGATCACCGCGTCCTTCGACAGGAAGCCGGCGAAGCCCCAATGGGTCAGCGGGATGCCGACGCCGGTGATGGCGAGCGTGCCGATCATCATCGCCCAGAAGGTCAGCGGGATCTTCTTCC
>JBDHSR010000170.1:0-7243 GCA_039808305.1 Gemmobacter sp.
CGCCACCCGCCGCGCGGGCCCGCCGCCTCAGCCGCCGGCCGAGAGGACGCGGAAGACGCAGGGGTCGCTGAACAGTTCCGGCGGGGTCTGGCACAGGCCCTGCGCCACCTGCCAGGCCGCCAGCACCTTCGGCACATAGTCGCGCGTCTCGGCATAGGGCGGGATGCCGGCATTGGCCTCCACCGCGCCCTCGCCCGCGTTATAGGCGGCCAGGACCATCAGCGGATCGCGGTCGAAGCGTTTCATCAGCCAGTCGAGATAGGCGACGCCGCCCTTGATGTTCTGCGCCGGCACCTTGGCGTCGGTCACGCCGAAGCGTTCGGCCGTGGCGGGGATGAGCTGCATCAGCCCCTGCGCGCCGGCGGAGCTCACCGCATCCGGCCGGCCCGCGCTTTCGATGCCGATCACCGCGAGGACCAGCGCGGGCGAGACCTCGGTGCCGATGGTGGCCCGCAGGATGTCGGTGCCGTAGCTTTCGGCGATCTGCTGCATGTGCTGCATGCGGGGGGCCGCCACGCCGCTGCCGCCCGGCCCCTTGCTCAGCGTGGCGAGCGCGAGCGGAAAGCGCCCCTGCACCGCGCCGCGCGCGGTGGGCACCGCCTCCCAGAACCAGCCATAGGCGGTGCTGGGCACCGGAGCGACGGGCCCGGGATCGCCGCCCTCGGCCGGCGGCGGCGCCTCGGCCGCAGACTCGGCCTCCTTCTCGCGATCCACCTTGGGCGAGGCGGCGAGCCGGCGGGCCTGCTCCTCGGGGTCGATCTGCACGGTGATGCGCTTGGACGTGCCCGCGCCGGGCGCTTTCACCCGGCGGAAGGTGAAATCCTCGAATCCCGGCAGGGTCTGCGCCGCCGAGTCATGCGCGAAAGGCAGAATCGCCCCCGCGACCAATGCCGCTGCCACTGCCCGCCTCATGCGGATGCCTGTCCGTTTTCCGGTTTTTCTGCCCGAAGCATCGCAAAAAAACCGGCCCGGCTCCAGCAAGACGGGGATTCGGAGGGCGGATCGTGGCAGTTTTGCCGCAATCCCGCCCCACTTGCCGGTCCGGCCCGGACGGCCGGCCGCGCCGAAACGGCCTCATCGAATTTCTTTTCCCATGAAATCATATGGTTGCGATTTTTCTCGCAGTTTTACGCAGATTTTCCGGACGGCCCAAATGCCTCCCAACTCCCGCCACAAGCGGGGGGCTATATACACCCATGCCGCAACGAAGCGGACCGGAACAGAGGCCGGTCGGAAGCAGGGGCGGCGCCAACAGAGCAACCTGAAGCAAGGGACTAGGACCATGAAACTGCTGAACATCTTCAAATCCTTCAAGAACGACGAGTCGGGCGCCGTGACCGTTGACTGGGTGGTGCTGACCGCCGCCATCGTCGGCCTGGGCATCGTGGTGATCAACACCATCTCGCCGGAAATCGACGCGACCGCCGCGCAGATCGCTTCGGACCTGGAAACCGCCCGCGACCGCAACTGATCGCGTGACCAGAGACATCTGAGGATCTTGAAGCTGCGGCTCTGCGAAGGGCCGCAGTTTACTGCATCAGGGCATCCGCGACCGCTCCGCCCGGAAATCGGCGCGACGGAAAGCGGGAAACGGACCTGAGCGCCGCGTTTCCGCGCCGAGGGGAAGGCCGCCGTCCCGGCCCGGCTTTGCCCGCGGGCGCGGCCGCCACGGCCAGGCCCCCGGCGCCACCGGGCGACGCGGCCTCCGCCGGAGCGACGATCGCCGCCCTGCTGCACCGACCGGATTTCAGCCCGCGCCCCGACGGCCGGGCCCAAAGGGGGAATGACGAGGATGCGGACGATTTATCTGGGTGTGCTGGTGCTCGGCCTCGCTCTGGCGGGTTTCGCGGTTTACATGGCACAGACCTATATCGGCCAGAAGGAGGCCCAGCTGAAGCAGGAGCGCCAGCTCCGCGAGAAGGTGGGCGATCTGGTCGAGGTCTATGTGGTGAACAAGCCGCTGAACTACGGCGATCCGCTGACGAAAGAGGATGTGCGGCTCATCTACTGGCAGAAGAACGCCCTGCCCGACGGCGTGTTCAAGGCGGAAGACCCGCTTTTCCCCGAGGGCAAGGGCGACCCGCGCTTCGTGCTGCGCCAGATGGAGGCGTTCGAGCCGGTGATGGCGGTCAAGGTGACCGAACCCGGCGAGGTCGCCGGCCTGACCAGCATGCTGAAACAGGGCGAGCGCGCCTTCACCATCAAGTTCGACGACACCTCGGGCGCCTCGCGCTACCTCCAGCCCGGCAACAATGTCGATGTCTACTGGACCGGCACCACCACCTCCGGCAACGAGGTGACGCAGATGATCGAGACCGCCATCTCGATCATCGCGGTGGACCGTCCGGCGGCGAAGGACAAGGAGCGGCCCTCCGACCTCGCCGCGCCCAAGGCGATGACCGTCGCCGCCTCGCCCGAGCAGGTGGCGCGGCTGGCGCAGGGCCAGGCGACGGGGCGGCTTTCGGTGTCGCTGGTGGCGAAGAACGACACCACCGTGCATGCCGGCCCGATCGAGGTCGATGGCAACAAACTTCTCGGCATCACCCAGGACGCGACGCCGGTCGCGCAGGAAAAGGTCTGCACGATCAAGACGCGCAAGGGCGCCGATGTCATCGAGATCCCGATCCCCTGCACCAACTGATGCGGGTTTCCCTGCGCCGCGCCACCACATCTGGTGGCGCGGCATTTCCGCCATGACGGCCCCGGACAGGGCCGTTGCAAGTTGTCCACAGCAGCTTTGCCGCACAAACGTTTGATTCTTGCAATAAAATGCCAGTTACGGCATCTTGGACGGTAAATCGGGCGACAAGACCCGTTTCATGGCGTGATCGGAGAGGCAGGTCACATGCAGTTTAAGAAGTATCTGGCGGGGGGTCTGCTGGCGATGTGCCTTGCGACCTCCGCGCTCACAGCGGTGGAGGCCCAGAACCTCCGCGTCATGGAGGGCAGCGCCTCGGCGCCGCTGAACGTGCCGATGAACCGCGCGGTAGTGGTTGAAAGCGATGTGCCTTTCGCCGAACTCTCGATCGCCAATCCCGGCATCGCCGACATCTCGACGCTTTCGGACAAGTCGATCTACGTGCTGGGCAAGGCGCCGGGACGGACCACGCTCACCCTGCTCAGCGGCGACGGCAAGCTGATCTCCAATGTCGAGGTGCAGGTCGCCCCCGACGTGGCCGAGTTCAAGGAACGGCTGCGCCAGATCCTGCCGGGCGAGAATATCGAGGTGCGCACCGCGAATGACGGCATCGTGCTGTCGGGCACGGTCAGCTCCACCGCCAAGCTCGACCGCGCGCTCGACCTGGCGGAACGCTACGCGCCGGAGCGGGTGTCGAACCTGATGAGCGTCGGCGGCAACCAGCAGGTCATGCTGAAGGTCCGCTTCGCCGAGATGCAGCGCTCGGTCGCCAAGAACCTGTCCTCGTCGCTGGCCATCGCCGGCGGCTCCAAGGTGGGCGTCAAGGGCGAGACCGGCACCTGGCTGAACGGCAGCAACGGTATCGGCAGCGACACCATCAGCGCGCGCGAGAACGCGAATTCCGCGCTGGCGCTCGGCTTCTCGGCCGGATCGCTGCAATTCGCGGTGCTGCTGGAGGCGCTGGAATCGAAGGGCGTCGTCCGCACGCTGGCCGAGCCGAACCTGACCGCGCTGTCCGGGCAGGAGGCGAAATTCCTCGCCGGCGGCGAATATCCCATCCCGGTGGCGAGCCAGGACGGCATCACCATCGAATACAAGCCCTTCGGCGTGGAGCTGAACTTCACGCCCGTCGTGGTGGATGGCGACATCATCAACCTGACGATCAACGCCGCCGTGTCCTCGATCGACGATTCCGTCGCGGTCGAGAACGAGGGGTTCGCCGTCAACGCCTTCAAGCGGCGCGAGACCTCGACCACGGTCGAGATGCGCGACGGCGAAAGCTTCGCCATCGCGGGCCTGTTGCAGGACGACTTCCGCGACCTGAACGGCCAGGTGCCGTGGCTGGGCGACATCCCGATCCTCGGCGCGCTGTTCCGCAGCGCGCAATACCAGCGCGCGCAATCCGAACTGGTGATCATCGTGACGCCGCATCTGGTGACGCCGACCCGCGGCCAGGCCCTCGCCCTGCCGACCGACCGGGTGCGCATCCCGACCGAGAAGGAGCTGTTCCTGTTCGGCAAGGTCGCCGGCAGCAAGGGTCCGGCGGGCGAGGTCGCCCGGCAGGATTTCAGCGGCTCCTACGGCTATGTGATGGAGTGAGGCAGATGCGGATCGTTCTCTCCGTCGCCACGGCCCTCGCGCTGGCGGGTTGCGCGCCCGATTTCAACCGCGAGATGGGCGCCGATTTCGACAGCGGCAATTTCGGCAACGCCACGATGAACAACACGCTCATCCAGACGGGTGAGATCAACTACAATATCGAGTTGAGCAAGCGGTTCGCGGCCGAGGTGCCCTCGACCGTCACCTTCCCGTTCAACTCGGCCGCGCTGACCGCCGAGGCGCGGGCGGCGCTCGACCATCAGGCCAACTGGATGCGGCAGTTCCCGGAACTGCGCTTCTCGGTCTACGGCCATACCGATCTGGTCGGCTCGAACAGCTACAACAAGACGCTCGGCAAGAAGCGGGCGCAGGCGGTAGTGGCCTATCTGGGCAGCCGCGGCATCTCGCGCTCGCGGCTCGACGCGCTGGTCTCCTATGGCAAGACCCGGCCCATCGTCCATACCCAGGGCCCCGAGGAGCGCAACCGCCGCACCGTGACCGAGGTGGCGGGCTTCGTGCAGACCCGCAAGCCGACGCCGCTGAACGGCAAATACGCGGCGGTGATCCATCGCGAATACATCAAGCTGGCCGAGCGGCCCCATCCGGGCAACAAGGTCGTGGTCCAGCAGCTGAACCCGAGCGGCAACTGAAACGAGGGCGGGCCACAGGCCCGCCTTTCCGCTTCGCCCCGCCAAATTTCCCAAATTCACGTTTTTTCGGCCCAATTGTCGCCAATATTGCCGGCGATCTTGCCTCTGATCGAACCAATGGCAGGGGGATTCCACCTCTGCCCGGCGCCGACCCGGCGGGAGGTGGCGGTTTTGCGGTATTCCGCGGCCGCGCGTCCCCTCCTCCGGCGCCGAAACCGAGGACAGAGGCGATGACGAGTGTGGCAAATCTTCAGCCGGAACCGGCGCCGATCCTGGCGTGCACCATTTCGCGCGACGTGCAGAACTTCGAGCTGCTGATCGACGACATGGAGCAGGAGCTGGGCGAGAACTGGGGCGACCTCGGGTTCGAGGACGCCCTGGCCTTCCTGGAACAACCCGATTCCGCGACGCTGCAATTCGTGGCGGTGGCGGTCGATGCCGAGGACGAGGCCGATCTCAGCCGCATCTCCGAGGTGATCCGCACCGCCAAGGCCAAGGAGATCCGCGTCGTGCTGATCGCCGATCAGGTGAGCCCGGTGGCGCTGCATCAGCTCCTGCGCCTCGGCGCCGACGATTTCGTGCCCTATCCGCTGCCCGAGGGCGCGCTGCACGAGGCCATCGAGCGTGTCCGCCAGCCTGCCGCCGCCGCCCCCGCCGCTCCGGCGATCCCCGAACTGGCCGAAACGGTGCATAGCCCGACCTTCAAGCCCAAGGGCGACCGCGACGCGGTGCTCCTGCCGGTGCATGGCCTCGCCGGCGGGGTCGGCGCCTCGACCTTCGCGGTGAACCTCGCCTGGGAGCTGGCCAATGTCGACAAGGCCAACCCGCCCCGGGTCTGCCTGATCGACCTCGACCTGCAATTCGGCGCGGTCTCGACCTATCTCGACCTGCCGCGCCGCGAGGCGGTGTTCGAGATCCTCCAGGACACCGAGAACACCGATGTCGAGACCTTCCTCCAGGCGATGCTGACCTTCAACGACCGCCTGCATGTGTTCACCGCGCCCGCCGACATGCTGCCGCTCGACATGGTGACGCCCGACGATGTGGCGCGCCTGCTCGACATGGCGATGGCGAATTTCGATTTCGTCATCGTCGACATGCCCAAGACCATCGTGGCCTGGACCGAGACCGTGCTGGCCCGCGCCCATGTCTATTTCGCGCTGATGGAGCTCGACCTGCGCTCGGCGCAGAACGTGCTGCGGCTGACCCGCGCGCTGAAGGCCGAGGCCCTGCCCTTCGAGCGGCTGCGCTTCGTGCTCAATCGCGGGCCGAAATTCACCGACCTGACGGCGAAGAGCCGGGTGAAGCGGATGGCCGAAAGCCTCGATGTCACGATCGAGGTGCAATTGCCCGATGGCGGCGCGCAGGTGACGCAATCGAACGACCATGGCCTGCCGCTGTCGGAAACCGCCGCGAAGAACCCGCTGCGCAAGGAGATCGGCAAACTGGCCAGGCAGCTTTTCGATGTGAACAAGGCGGCCGAGGCCGCGAAACACTGAGTGACCGCGTAGGGGGAGACCATGTTTTCACGCTTCAAGAAACCGGATGCGGGCCCTGCCAGGCCCGCGGCGGCTGCCACCGCCCCGGCTTCACGGGCGCCCGCCAATGCCGCGCCGTCCAAGCCCGCCGCGCCCGGCCTGATGCCGGTGCGCAACGCGCCCAAGGCCCCGGCCGAGGCGGCGGCGGCCGACAAGGAGCGCAAGCGCAAGGAGCGGCTCCAGGAACTGAAGGTGGAGCTGCACAAGCGGCTGCTGGAGAACCTGAACCTCGCCGCGCTGGAAAAGGCCTCCGAAGCCAGCCTGAAGGCCGAGATTGCCGCGATCTCGGCCGAGGCGCTGGACGAGATGTCGGTGGCGCTGAACTCGGCCGACCGGGCGCAGCTCCATCAGGAGCTTTACGACGAGGTGATGGGCCTCGGCCCGCTGGAGCCGCTGCTGAAGGACGAGACGGTCAACGACATCCTGGTGAACGGCCCGCACCGCATCTTCGTGGAACGCGCCGGCAAGCTGACGCTGACCGACATCACCTTCAAGGACGAACGCCACCTGCTGCGCATCATCGACAAGATCGTGAGCGCGGTGGGCCGGCGGGTCGACGAATCGAACCCCTATTGCGACGCGCGCCTCGCCGACGGCTCGCGCTTCAACTGCATGGTGCCGCCGGTGGCGGTGGATGGCAGCCTGGTCTCGATCCGCAAGTTCAAGAAGGAAAAGCTGGGGATTCAGGATCTGGTCCGCTTCGGCGCCTTCACCGAGGAGATGGCGCTTTATCTGGAAGCCGCCGTCTCGACCCGGCTGAACATCATCGTCTCGGGCGGCACGGGGTCGGGGAAAACCACCACGCTGAACGCGCTGTC
>JBDHSR010000171.1:0-7197 GCA_039808305.1 Gemmobacter sp.
CGCATCACGGCTCGCGGATCAGCGCGTCGGCGCGCAGCCGGGCGAGGTAGAGATCGCTCTGCGCCTCCAGCTTGCGGTTCAGCAGCGAATCGCGCACCGCGTTGCGGTTGACCGGCTCTTCCGCCGCCGGCTGGCGGGCGCAGAGCATCAGCAGCTCCTGCGCGGCGCCCCGGTCGCGGATCACGCTCTCGCCGGGATCGAGCCGCGCCAGATCCATGCCGAGATCGGCCGGGATCTCGCCCATCGAATGCGTCTCGATCCGCATCTGGCTTTCCGGCAGGCCGGGCAGGATGCCGTAGATGTCCTTGCAGGTATCGGCGCGGGCCTGCACCTGCGCGAACTGCCGCAGGCTCTCCTCGCCCGGGGGCAGGGTCAGGCGGGCATATTCCACCTGCACCGGCGCGGCCTTGTCGGGCTTCGCCTCCGCGATGTCGCGCAGCTGGAACAGCGCCACCGCGCCCGGAATGGCGAGCGGGGCCGAGACCTGGCCGGGGCTGAGCGCGAGGATGATGCCCGAGATCTGCGGCGGCAGGTTGGTCAGCGGCATCATCGGCAGCCGCCCGCCCTGCGCGCGCGATCCCGCCGCCGAATGCCGCGCCACCGCCGCCGCGAAGCCCGCCTCGGATTTCACCTCGGACTGGATGCGCCGGGCCAGCGCCATCGCCTGCTCCTCCTCGCCGGGCTGTGCCGGGATGATGAGTTCCGAGATCGCCACGCTCAGCGCCATCTTGCGGGTCTCGCCCTCGATGGCGCGGTCGATCTCGGCCTCGCTCACCTTGGTGGTGGGGCCGAATTTCGCCCGTATCACCTCGCGCCAGATCACCCCGGCCGAGACGAAATCGCGGAAGGTCTCGGGCGAGACGCCGGCGCCGCCGAGGGCCTTGGTGAACTCCTCCGCCGTCATCCGGGCGCGGCCGGCGAATTCCTCCATGCCCTGCCGCACCGCCTTCTCGTCGGGCTTCAGGCCGAGGCGCTTGGCCTCCTGCACCCGCAGCCGGTCCTGGATCAGCCCGTCCATCGCCTCTTTCTCCAGGTCGCCCGGCGCGTTCAGCAGGCGCATGAACAGCAGGCGCTGCTGGTATTCGTATTCGGTCACCGCCCGGTCGTTGATGATGATCCGCGGCGCGAACGGGTTGTCCTGCGCGGCGCCCGGCCCGGCCCCGGCGGCGAGGGCGATCAGGCTGACGGTCAGCAGGGGCAGGATGCGGTGGATCATGCGGGCGGTCTCTTTCCTGGGGGCCTCGGCCCTTGTCATAGCGTTCGGCGGCGGCGCTGTCACCTGCGGCAGCGCCGGGCGGTGCCGGGATCGGCGCTGCCGCCGAAGCCGATCAGATCGACCGAAAGGCCGAAATCGGTGGTCGGCTTCAGGCTGGTGGAACTGGTGAAGCGCCGGGCGAGCGACAGATCCACCAGCAGGCATTCGTTGCGGAACTCGAATCCCACCCCGGCGCGGGTCGCCCGGTCGGCCTCGAAATCGTAGCGGCCCGAGAGCTTGCCGGTCCAGCTGTCGTTCAGCGCGTAGCGGCCGTCGAAGTAAAGCTCCTGCGTGTCGGTGGCGCGGTTCTCGGCGGCGTCGGCCTGAAGCCAGACATAGGAGGAACCGAGCCCGTAGCGCTCGCGCTGAAGGTCGATCCGGGTCTCGGCCTTGGTCACGCCGAAGCCGTCGTCGATCAGGGCGCGCTGGGTCAGGCTCAGCCCGCCCGGCACGATCACCTGCGCGGTGGCCAGCCAGTCGGAGCGGCGGCCGTCGAGGCCGGAGGCGGCGGTGAACTGGCCCTCGTCGGCGCTGCGATAGACCCGGCCCGCCGCCAGCGCGAGGCTCCAGCCCGAGGGGGCGAAGCGGGTCCAGCTCAGCCCCAGGTTCACCCGCGATCCCTCCTCGCGCGCGTCGGAGCCGGAGAAGCGGCCGAGCGAGAACAGGTTGCCCTCGTCGAACTCGACCAGCGCGCTGTCCTCGTTGGGGATGGCGTCGCGGTCGGGGGTGGCGGTCACGAACTGCGCCACCGGCTCGATCACATGCGCGGCGCCGTCCGCCGTCATGCCCACCCAGGGCCAGCGCAGTTCCACCGCCGCCGCGCCGTGCAGCCGGGTCTGCTGGCCGCCATGGGCGGCGTCCTGCCGGATGTCGTAGAAATCCGCCGTGCCCTCGCCCATGACCGCGCCGATCAGCCCCGGCCCGAACACCCAGTTGCGCCGCCAGTCCAGCCGGACCGAGCTGCGCGACACGTCGCGGCCGTCGGCGATGTCGTCGGGGTCGATGGCGGTGTCGATGGCGAGCGACGAGGTGCGGTAATGGCTGTGGGTCTGGAAACGCAGCCCGGCCTCGCCGCCGAGCGGCCCGCCCGAGAAGCGCCGGTGCCAGGTGAAATCGCCGATCAGCGTCGGCAGGGTGGCGTTGCTTTCCGGCGCGCCGTCGAAATCGCGGATCGAGCGGAAGTTGATGAAGCGGCCCGAGATATGCTCGTTGCGCCGCGTGCGGCTGATCTCGATCCGGCTGTCGAGGCGGTCCGCGTCGGAAATGCCGTAATCGAGCAGATAGCCCGGATCGCTGACCGCCTCGGCCTGGAAGGTGAGGCGGAAATCCTGCGGCAGCGCGAAGGCGCCGGAGGCGGTGATGTAGCCCCGGCTCTCGCCCGGCAGGATCTCGTCGCGCGAGGTGGCGCCGAGGATCTCGATCGCGCCGGAACGGAAGGCCTGCCGGTAGCGCATCTCCAGCGTGCGGCCGCCCTTGGTCGTCAGATAGGGCGTGAAGGTCAGGTCGCGGCTGGGGCCGAGGGTGACGAAATAGGGCAGCTTCAGCCCGGTGCCGAGATCGGAGGTGGTGCGCAGCCGCGGCATCAAGAGGCCGGTGGCGCGGTCGAGCGTCGGGTCGGGCATCCGCAGGCGCGGGATGAAGAACACCGGCACGCCGGCGAAGCGCAGTTGCGCCCGGTCGAAGTAAAGCTGCCGTTCCTGCTGGTCGTGCACGACGCGGCGGGCGCGGATCTCCCAGAGCGGCACGGGATCGGTGGCGCAGACCTGGCAGGAGGAGGCGACGGTATCGCTGAGCTGCGTGTAGCGCCCGCCGGCGCGGAACATCTGCCGCGCGGCGATCTGCATCTGGCGGTTCAGCACCATGCGGGCCGAGTTCAGCACGCCCTCGGTGAGGTCGGCCGAAAGCTCGGCCTGATCGGCCAGGATGAGATTGCCCTCGGCATCCGACACGGTGATCGGGCCGGACAGGCTCAGCCGGTCGGCGGCGCGGTCGTAGCTGACGCGGGCGGCGCGCAGGGTCTGGCCGCGATAGCGCACCTCCACCCCGCCCTCGGCGACAAGCAGGCTGTCGCCGGTGACCGAGACCCGGTCGGCGGTCAGCGTCGCCATGTCCTGCGCGCGCAGCGGCGCGGCGAGGGTGGCGGCGAGGGCCAGCGCGAGGGCGAGGGGGCGCAGCCGCATCAGCCATCCTCCAGATGCAGCAGCAATCCCATGGCGAGCATGGTGGCGGCGAGCGGCGGCGCCCAGGCGGCGATGGCGACCGGGATCTGGCCGTTCTCGCCCAGCACCTGCGCGAAGTTGCGCAGGAAGAAGATGCCGAACCCCCCGAGCAGCGCGAAGAGCACCAGGATGCCGGTGCGCCCGAACCGGGCGTGGCGCATGGTGAAGCCCGCGGCCACCAGCACCATCGCGGCCATGAGCAGAGGCAGCGAAAGCTGCATCTGATACCAGACCTGATGGTTGCGGGCCGAGAAGCCGGCGCGCTCCAGCCCGCGGATATAGGCCGGCAGATCCCAGAGCGGGATGGCCGAGGGGCTGCCGAAACTGTCGCGGATCGCCGCCGCCGTCAGGTCGGAGGGCAGGCTGTCCTCGGCCAGCGTCTCGACCTCCGCCTCGGGGTTCAGCGCGTCGAGCCGCCAGCGTTTCGCCTGCGTCACCTGCCAGGCGCCGGGAACGAGGCGCGCGGTCTCGGCCTCGATCCGGCTGGTGGGCGGGCCCTCGGTGCCGAAGGACAGGAAGGTCACGCCGAACAGCTCGGTCCCGTCGGCGCTGGCGCGCGCCGCGTGGATCACGGTCTGCGAATCGTTGCCGCCCTGACGCAGCCACAGCCCTTCTTCCGATACCGACAACACCCGCTCCGTTCCCCGCGCGTAACGCGCATAGAGCGTGTCATATTGCTTGGTCGTCGCCGCCACCAGCGGGTTCAGCACCAGGATCGCCGCCGCCCCGATCATCAGCGAGACCACGACCGGCGTGACGAGGAAGCGCAGGCCGGAGCGGCCCGAGGCGCGCACCACCACCAGCTCCGACGACCGCGCGAGGCCGAGGAAGAGCCCGATCGCCGACAGGATCATGATGAGCGGCAGGATGCGGTAAAGGCTTTCCGGCACATTCATCAGCGACAGATGCGCCGCCTGCGCCAGCCCCACGCCCTGACCGGAGAAGCGGCGCAACTGATCGAGCATGTCGATCAGCATCAGGATGCCGAAGAACACCAGGAACACCCGCAGGAACATCCAGCCGAAGCGGCGCGCGATATAGAGGCTCAGCGTCATGCGGCGCCCTCCGGCCGCGGGCGGGGCAGGCGGCGCGGCCGCTGCGACAGCCACAGCATGACGAGCGCCAGCGCCAGCCCGGTCAGCGGTGCGAGATAGACCAGCGGCCAGGCCCGGTCGTCGCGCAGGCTCATGCCGGTGGCCGAGGTGTTGATGAGCTGCACGAGGATCAGCAGCAGCACCGAAATCCCGATCTGCCGCCACAGCCCGAAGCGGGAGAAGGCGCCGAGCAGCAGCGCCGAGAACCCGATCAGCGCGGCGGCGGTGCCGAGGAAGGGCATGGCGAAGCGGCTATGCGCCTCGGAGAGGAAGGCGGCGCGGTCCTGCCGGGTCTCGGCCAGCAGCGCGGGGTCGGCCGACAGCAATTGCGCGGTCGACAATTCGTCGATGGTGCGGCCGGGCAGGGCGCCCTTGTCGATCAGCGCGCCGAGGTCGTAGGTGAAATCGGTGAAGCGGGTGACCGAAAGCCGGTCGGTCGCGGTGATCGCCTGCACCATGCCGCTGAACATCAGCAGTTTCGGCCCGCTGTCGCCGCGCGCCAGCAGGGCGCGGCTCGCCGTATAGGTGCGCCGCGCCGCCGGGTCGCGGTCGTCGGCGATGAACACGTCGCGCAATTCGCCGGTCTCGCTCAGGCTGCCGATGAACAGGGTGAGGCCCTTGGTCGGGTGCATGAACTCGCCCGCGGTCAGGTAGCGCGAGGTCACGTTCTCGGCGATCTCGGCCGAGCGGGCGGCGAGCATGCCGCGGCTGGCCGGCACCAGCACATGCATCAGCACCAGCATCATCAGCGCCACGATCAGCCCGAACCACAGCACGGGCCGCGCCAGCCGGAACGAGGAGAAGCCGGTCGCCTGCATCACCACCAGCTCGCTGTCGGCCATCAGCCGGTTGATGCCGTAGACCGTGGCCGCGAAGGCCGAGATCGGCAGCACGAGGCGGATCACGTTGGGCAGGGTCAGCAGCGAGAATTCCAGAAAGACCAGCGCCGACTGCCCGTCGCCGATCAACTGGTCGAACAGGCCCACCGCGCGGTTGACCCAATAGATCGCCACCAGCACCAGCGAGAAGAACCCGAACAGCGCCAGAAGGTGCGACAGCAGGTATCTGTCGAATCTCGCCACGCCGAACGAAGCCTCCCCTGCGGAACGGCGGCGACGCTAGCCGAAATCCCCGGCGGGGAAAACTGCTATCTGGTCAACCGCCATCCCGCCCGCTAGCTTCGCGGCGAAAGATCGCCAGACCTGCGGAGAACCTCCATGTCCCATCCCGTTCCGATCCGGTTCCAGCCCGTCGAGGCCGAGGCGCTCGGCGCCGCCCCCGGGCGCATCGCGCTTGTGGTGGACGAGGGCGGCAAGCTCGGCCCCGCCGGGCGCAAGCTCGACAAGCTGATGAAGGGGGCGCTGGCGCGCTTCCTCGCCTCCGAGGCGTTCATCGGGCTGAAGCCGGGCGAGGCGGCCGATCTCGGCTGGCCCGCCGGGCTTCAGGCCGAGGCGGTGCAGGTGGTCCGGCTCGACCGCAAGGCGGATGTGGCCGAGGCGCGCAAGGCCGGCGGCGCCATCGGCAAGGCGCTGTCGAAGGCCGGCACGCTGGTTCTGGCCGAGGGCATCCGCCACGCGGCGGATCTGAGCTTCGGCCTCGCCCTCCGGGCCTACGATTTCACCCCCCACAAGACCGGCGAGGCCAAGGCCCCCGGCCCGGTCACGCTGATGGTGGCCGAGCCCGAGAAGGTGGCCGCCGAGGCCGCCCCGCTCGCCGCGCTGGCCGAGGGCGTGTTCTTCACCCGCGATCTGGTGAACGAGCCGGCCAATGTGCTGACCACCTACGATTTCGCCGCCCGGCTGGCCGCGATGCAGGAACTGGGGCTGGAGGTCGAGATCCTCGAGGAGGAGGAGCTGACCAGGCTCGGCATGGGCGCGCTGCTCGGCGTCGGGCAGGGCTCGGAAAGCCCGTCCAAGGTCGTGGTGATGGAATGGCGCGGCGGCGAGAAGGGCGAGGCGCCCTTGGCGCTGATCGGCAAGGGCGTGGTGTTCGACACCGGCGGCATCTCGATCAAGCCGGCGGCCGGCATGGAAGAGATGACGATGGACATGGGCGGCGCCGGCACCGTGGCCGGGGTCATGCGGACGCTCGCCTTGCGCAAGGCGCGGGCCAATGTCGTCGGCATCGTCGGGCTGGTGGAGAACATGCCCTCGGGCCGGGCGCAGCGGCCGGGCGACGTGGTGCGCTCGATGAAGGGCGACACGATCGAGGTCATCAACACCGATGCCGAGGGGCGTTTGGTGCTGGCCGATGTGATGTGGTATGCGCAGGAGCGGTTCAAGCCCTGCGGCATGATCGACCTCGCCACCCTGACCGGCGCGATCATCGTGGCGCTGGGGCATGAGAATACCGGGGTCTTTTCCAACAACGACGCGTTTTGCGAGCTGTTCCTGAAGGCCGCGAAGGCCGAGGGCGAGGGCGCCTGGCGGATGCCGATGGGCGAGGCCTACGACGCCAAGCTGAAATCCCGCATCGCCGACATGATGAATGTGGGCGGCCGCGACGGCGGCTCGATCACCGCGGCGCAGTTCCTCCAGCGCTTCGTGAAGCCGGAAACGCCGTGGATCCATCTCGACATCGCGGGGACGGCGCTGCTGAAGGCCGAGACCGCGCTGGCGCCGAAGGGCGC
>JBDHSR010000172.1:0-7146 GCA_039808305.1 Gemmobacter sp.
GCGCAGCAGGCCCGCACCTTCGGATGATCCATGCAGCAATCCGCCAGCAGGTAGGAGATCGTGCCGCCGATCCCCTCCAGATCCGCCGAATAGATCACGTTGCGCGATACCCGGCGCGAGCGGATCAGCCCCGCCTGTTCCAGCGCCGCCAGATGGAACGAGAGCCGCGAGGCCGACAGCCCGAGCGCGCGCGCGATCTCGCCCGCCGCCAGCCCCTCGGCGCCGCGCGGCACCAGAAGCCGCACCAGATCCAGCCGCGTCTCGTGCGCGAGCGCCGACAGGGCCGAGAGGACTTTACTCCGCTCCATGTTTCAACTACTCGTGAAACGTTGAATTGACCCTGCATACCCCAGCCCGCCGCGCCGATCAACCGCCCCGGGCAAGGAAACCGCGATGAGCCGCCCGACAGATTTCACCACCTCGGCCGATGTCGAGACCCCCTCCACCTCCGGGGCGGAGACGCTCCGCCGGGTGCTGCCCTATCTCTGGCCGAAGGGCGAGGGCTGGGTGCGCCGCCGCGTGGTGGCGGCGCTCGCCATGCTGGCGCTGGCCAAGGTGGTCTCGGTCGCGACGCCCTTCTTCTACAAGGCGGCGGTGGACCGGCTGGCCGGCGACGCGCCCGATGGCGCCACGCTCCTGGGCCTGACGGCGGTGAGCCTGACGGTGATCTACGGCCTCGCCCGCCTCGGCTCCGTCGCCTTCGGCGAATTGCGCGACGCGATCTTCGTCCGGGTCGGCCAGCGCGCCCTGCGCAAGCTGGCGCTGGAGACCTTCACCCATATCCACCGCCTGAGCCTGCGCTACCATATCAGCCGCAAGACCGGCGGGCTCAGCCGGGTGATCGAGCGCGGGGTGAAGGGCGTCGATTTCCTGCTGCGCTTCATGCTGTTCTCCATCGGGCCGCTGATCCTGGAACTGGCGCTGGTCGCCGGCATCTTCGCGGTGATGTTCGGCTGGCAATACATGGCGGTGGTGGTGGTGACCGTGACGCTCTACGTCGCCTTCACCTTCAAGGTGACCGAGTGGCGGGTGGCGATCCGGCGCGAGATGAACGACCAGGACAACGACGCCAACCAGAAGGCCATCGATTCGCTGCTGAATTTCGAGACGGTGCGTTATTTCGGCGCCACCCGGCGCGAGGCCGCGCGCTATGACGTGGCGATGGCGGGATACGAGACGGCGGCGGTGCGCACCGGCCTCTCGCTCGCCGCGTTGAACGCGGGGCAGGCGACGCTGATCACCGCCGGGCTGGTGGCGGTGATGGTGATGGCGGCGCGCGGCGTGCAGGCCGGGCAGTTGACGGTGGGCGATTTCGTCATGGTCAACGCCTATATGATCCAGATCACCATGCCGCTGAACTTCCTCGGCACGGTCTATCGCGAGATCCGGCAGGCGCTGGTCGATATGGGCCAGATGTTCGGCCTGCTGGCGCAGCCGGCCGAGATCGTGGACGCGCCCGGCGCGCCGGCGCTGCATGTGGCCGGCGGCCATGTGCGTTTCGAGGATGTGCGTTTCGCCTATGAGGCGGAGCGGCCGATCCTGAAGGGGGTGACCATCGACGTGCCGGCGGGGCAGACGGTGGCGCTGGTCGGCCCTTCCGGCTCCGGCAAGTCGACCATCGGGCGGCTGCTGTTCCGCTTCTACGAGGTGACCGGCGGGCGTGTCACCATCGACGGGCAGGACATCCGCGCGGTGACGCAGGACAGTCTCCATGCCGCGATCGGCGTGGTGCCGCAGGATACCGTGCTGTTCAACGACACCATATATTACAACATCGCCTATGGCCGCCCCGAGGCCGGCCGGGCCGAGGTCGAGGCGGCGGCGAAGGCGGCGAAGATCCACGATTTCATCCTGTCGCTGCCCGACGGTTACGACACCACGGTGGGCGAGCGCGGGCTGAAGCTCTCGGGCGGCGAGAAGCAGCGGGTCGGCATCGCGCGGACGCTGCTGAAGAACCCGCCGATCCTGCTTCTGGACGAAGCGACCTCGGCGCTCGACACCCAGACGGAAAGCGACATCCAGGCCTCGCTGCGCGAGATGGGGCAGGGCCGCACCGTCATCACCATCGCGCATCGCCTCTCGACCATCGCCGATGCCGACCGCATCGTGGTGCTGGAGGCGGGCCGGGTGGTCGAGGAGGGCACCCATGAGGCGCTGCTGGCGCGCGGTGGCCGCTACGCCGCGATGTGGGCGCGCCAGGCCAACGAGGAGGCCGAGGCGGCGGCCGCCTAACCCGCCTCGGGGGTCAGCCGGATCGCCGAGATCTCCGGCACATGCTCCAGCACGCGGGCCACGATCGCGCCGTTGAACCAGATCAGCCCGGCCGTGCCGGAGGCGTCCGGGGTGACGGCCAGCGTCGGGCGGATTTCGCGCCCGTCGGGGCCGTGCTCCGGCCAGTAGCGCAGCTCGATCAGCCCGCCGGGCCGGTAATCGTCGATCTCCGGCAGGTCGTGGCCCGGCAGGTCGGATTTCGGCAGATCGGCGGCCGGTCGGGCCAGCGCCCGCTCCGCGTCGTCGGGATCGTTCGCCGGGTCGAGGAACCAGGCCAGCGCGGCCTCGGCCACCGCGTCGAGCGCCTCCGCCCCCTCGCGCCGCAGGAGCGGCAGGTCGGGCATCGCGGGCGCGGCCCCGCTGGACCGCGCGGCGCGCAGGGCGAGGGGAAACGCGAGCAGCACCGGCACGAACAGGAGGAGTTGGGTGGCGATGGGAAGATCCATGGCGCGTTCTCCGCGGGATTGTTGACGGTTCCTTCTCTAATCGCCGGCGAATATGGTGGAATATGGGCGAAATCCGCGCCTGTTTCCGGCGGGCCCCCGGACCGGGGCGGGGCTTGGCAAGGAAGCGGGCTTGCGTGTAAGACAGGGAAAATCGTGGGAGACACCCTTTGAGCAATCCCGACAGCTTCATCGACGAGGTCACCGAAGAGGTGCGCCGCGACAAGCTTTTCGCGCTGTTCCGCAAATACGGCTGGATCGGCGTGGTGCTGGTGCTGCTGATCGTGGGCGGCGCGGCCTGGACGGAATGGCAGAAGCTCAGCCGGCAGAGCGCGGCGCGCGCCTTCGGCGACGCGCTGCTGGCGGCGCTGGACGCGCCCGGCCCCGCGGAACGCCGCGCGGCGCTGGAGGCGGTGCCGGCCAAGGGCGAGCAGGTGGCGTTGCGCAACTTGCTGCTGGCCTCCGACCCGGCCGAGAACCGCGAGGCGGCGCTGGCCGCGCTGGCGGCGGTGGAGGGCGATGCCGCCCTGCCGGTGGTCTGGCGCGATCTGGCGGCGCTGCGGCGGGTGATTCTGCTCGGCCGCGACCTGCCGCTGGCCGAACGCCGCGCCGCGCTGGAGCCGCTGGCGCAGCCCGGCCGGCCCTATCGGCCGCTGGCCGCCGAACAGCTCGCCTATCTTCTGGCCGAGGAAGGCAGGACCGACGAGGCCATCGCCGCGCTTCAGCCGCTGACCGCCGATCAGGAAGCCCCCGGGGGCTTGCGCAACCGGGCGGCGCAGATGATTGTCGCGCTTGGCGGCGAGCCGACCAAGGGCTGACCGCCCCTGCCTGGTAAATACGGGAGTGACCTCGTGACGCGCATGACATCCGCCGTTTCCGCCTGCGCCCTGCTGGCGCTGCTGGCCGCCTGCGAGAAGGAGGAGATCCTGCCGGGCGAGCGCTTCGGCACCCGCACCGACCTGGAGGCCAGCCTTCCGACGCAGGACCGGCCGCATCCGGTGGATCCGAGCCGGGCCGCCCCGAACCGCGCCGTGCCGATCGGCTTGCCCGCCGCGCAGGCCAATGCGGAATGGAGCCATCGCGGCGGCAATGTCCGCCACGATCCGCCGCATGGCAGCCTGAGCGCGCAGCCGCAACTGGTCTGGACCGCGCCGATCGGCAAGGGCAACAGCCGGCGCAACCGGATCTCGGCCGCGCCGGTGGTGGGCGAGGGCCGCATCTATACGCTCGACGCCCGGATGGGCCTGCATGCGACGGCGCTGAACGGTGCGCCGCTCTGGGCCTCCGACCTGACGCCGCCGGGCGACCGCGCCTCGGAGATCTCGGGCGGCGGGCTCGCCTATGGCGGCGGCAAGGTGTTCATCGCCACCAGCTATGGCGAGTTGATCGCGGTCAGCGCGGCCTCGGGCGGGGTGCTCTGGCGCCAGCGGCTCGGCGCGGCGGTGGCCGGCGCGCCGGCGGTGGAGGGCGATACGGTCTATGTCGTCGGGCGCGACAGCTCGGCCTGGGCGGTGGCGGCCTCGGACGGCAAGGTGCGCTGGCAATTGCCGGCAACCCCCGGCGTGACGGGCATGACCGGCTCCTCGGCCCCGGCGGTCGGGGATCGGGCGGTGTTCCTGCCGATGGTCTCGGGCGAGCTGGTGGCGGCGCTGAAATCCGGCGGCCTCAAGACCTGGGGCGCGCCGGTGGTGGGCCAGCGGCTCGGCCGCGGCTACGGCATGATCACCGATGTGACGGGCGATCCGGTGCTGGCCGGTTCGGTGATCTATGTCGGCAATGCCGCCGGGCGCAGCTATGCGCTGGATGCGGGCTCCGGCGAGGCGATCTGGTCGGCGGCCGAGGGCGCGATGGGGCCGATGCTGCCGGTGGGCGGCTCGGTCTTCCTGGTGAACGACGAGGCGCGGCTGGTGCGGCTCGACGCCGCCACGGGCGAGGTGATCTGGTCGGTCGAGATGCCGAATTACGTCACCGAGAAGGTGCGCAAGCAGAAGGCGGTGACGGCGCATTACGGGCCGGTGCTGGCGGGCGGGCGGATCGCGGTGGCCTCGGGCGACGGTCTCTTGCGGCTGTTCTCGCCGGTCGACGGCACGCTGACCGCCACCGCGCCGATCCCCGGCGGGGCGGCGGCGCAGCCGGCGCTGGCGGGCGGTCAGCTGATCGTGGTCGGCGCCGATGGGCAACTTCACGCTTTCCGCTGACCGCGTTTCGGTGTAACGGCAGGCGCTTGATCTAGCGTGACGTGCCCCCGGAGGGCCTCGATGACCTTTACACTCGCCATAGTCGGCCGGCCCAATGTCGGCAAATCGACCCTGTTCAACCGCCTCGTCGGCAAGAAGCTGGCGCTGGTCGACGACCAGCCCGGCGTGACGCGCGACCTGCGCGAGGGCGATGCGCGGCTGTTCGACCTGCGCTTCACCGTGATCGACACGGCGGGGCTGGAAGAGGTCACCGATGACAGCCTGCAAGGCCGGATGCGCCGGCTGACCGAGCGGGCGGTGGAGATGGCGGACATCTGCCTTTTCCTGATCGACGGGCGGGTGGGCGTCACTCCGTCCGACGAGGTTTTTGCCGACATCCTGCGCCGCAAGAACGCCCATGTCATCCTCGGCGTGAACAAGGCCGAAGGCAAGGCGGGCGATGCCGGGGCGCTGGAGGCTTACAGCCTTGGCCTGGGCGAGCCGGTGCGGCTTTCGGCCGAACATGGCGAGGGGATGGAGGATCTCTACCACATCCTCAAGCCGATCTCGGGCGCGTTCGAGGAACGCGCGGCGCAGGCGGCGCCGGTGGTCGATGTCGACATTTCCGAGGAAGAGGCGGAGCAGGAGGCGGACGAGACCGCCCACCGCCCGACCGAGAAGCGCCCGCTCCAGATCGCGGTCATCGGCCGGCCCAATGCCGGGAAATCGACGCTGATCAACCGCATCATCGGCGAGGACCGGCTGCTGACCGGTCCGGAGGCCGGGATCACCCGCGACGCGATCTCGGTCCGCTCGAGCTGGCAGGGCACGCCGGTGCGGATCTTCGACACGGCGGGGATGCGCAAGAAGGCCAAGGTCACCGACAAGCTGGAGAAGCTGTCGGTGGCGGACGGGCTGCGCGCGGTGCGCTTCGCCGAGGTGGTCGTGGTGCTGCTGGACGTGGAGATCCCGTTCGAGACGCAGGACCTGCGCATCGCCGATTTCGCCGAGACCGAGGGGCGCGCCGTCGTCGTCGCGGTGAACAAATGGGATCTGGAGGGCGAGAAGCAGGAAAAGCTCGCCGAACTCAAGGAGATGTTCGAGCGGCTGCTGCCGCAATTGCGCGGCGCGCCGCTGATCACCGTCTCGGCGAAAACCGGGCGCGGGCTCGACCGGCTGCATGACGCGATCCTGAAGGCGCATGACGTGTGGAACCGCCGGATCACTACGGCGCGGCTGAACAGCTGGCTGGGCGCGATGACCGAGGCGCATCCGCCGCCGGCGCCGGGCGGCAAGCGCATCAAGCTGCGCTACATGACGCAGGTGAAGACCCGGCCGCCGGGCTTCGTGGCGATGTGCTCGCATCCCGACCTGATGCCGGAAAGCTATCGCCGCTATCTGGTCAACGGCTTGCGCGACCATTTCGACATGCCGGGCACGCCGATCCGGGTGACCTTCCGCGGGCAGGGCGACAAGAACCCGTTCAAGGGAGCGAACAAGTTCCGCACCCCCTCGCGGCTGCGCAAGCATCTGGAGAAGAAGAAGGACTGAGCCGCCCTCACTCCGCCGCGATGCGGATCACCGGCTGCATCCGGGCCAGCACCTCGGCCGGCAGGTGGCATTTCACCTGATGCCCCGCGGCCAGATCGCGCAGCGGCGGCACCTCGCGCTCGCAGAGCCCGCCCGGCACCTGCGATTTCCAGCGACAACGGGTCTGGAACGGGCAGCCCGGCGGCGGATTCATCGCGGACGGGATGTCGCCCTCCAGCACGATGCGCTGCTTCTCGACCTTCGTGTCGGCGATGGGCACCGCCGAGAGCAGCGCCTCGGTATAGGGGTGGTAGGGCGGCTGGAACACCTGTTCCGTGCTGCCCGATTCGACGACATGGCCGAGATACATCACCACCACCCGGTCGCTGAGATAGCGCACGATGCCGAGGTCGTGGCTGATGAACAGCAGCGTGGTGCGGTTCTCGCGCTGGATCTCCATCAGCAGATCGGTGACGGCGGCCTGCACCGACACGTCCAGCGCCGAGACCGGCTCGTCGGCCACCACCACCTTCGCGCCGCCGGCGAAGGCGCGGGCGATGCCGACGCGCTGCTTCTGCCCGCCGGAAAGCTGGCGCGGCATCCGCTCGGCGAAGGCGCGCGGCAGCTTCACCAGATCGAGAAGCCGCAGCATCCGCTCGCGCCGCTCGGCATCCGAGGCGCCCTGGCCGAAGATCTCCAGCGCGCGGATGATCTGGCGGCCGACG
>JBDHSR010000173.1:0-7139 GCA_039808305.1 Gemmobacter sp.
CGGCGAGGACCGGCCGGCCGGGGGCGGAGGGCTGCGCCGTGACCGCGCATCGCGGCCCCGCGCCCGTGTCGACCAATTTCGGCGCCGCCGGCCCGGGCATGAGGACGCCGCTTTCCGCGGCCGGGTCGCCATCGCGACATGCCCGCCGCGCTGTCGCCCGAAGACCAGATCTGACCGGGATACCCGGCAGAACGCGCATCGCCGGGGCGGCCGCCGCCCCGGCGGAACCAGCCGGCAGGAAACCGGCCCAGGACCCATCAGGGAGGAAACCATGACTGTCCGTATGTTGCTCGCCTCGGTCGCGGCTGTCGCGATCACCACCACCTCCGCCATGGCCGACAAGGTGATCGGCTTCTCGCAGATCGGCTCGGAATCGGGCTGGCGCGCGGCGGAGACCACGCTCACCAAGACCCAGGCCGAGGAGCGCGGCTATCAGCTCCAGTTCTCGGACGCGCAGCAGAAGCAGGAAAACCAGATCGCCGCGCTGCGCTCGTTCATCGCGCAGGGGGTGGACGCGATCCTGATCGCCCCGGTCGTCGCCACCGGCTGGGACGCCGTGCTGCAAGAGGCGCAGGAGGCCGAAATCCCGGTCGTGCTGCTGGACCGGATGGTGGACAGCGACCCCGCGCTCTACCTGACCGCCGTCGGCTCCAACCTCGTGCACGAGGGCGAGGTGGCCGGCAAATGGCTGGCCGATACCGTGGGCGACAAGGAATGCCGCATCGTCGAATTGCAGGGCACCACCGGCTCCTCGCCCGCCATCGACCGCAAGAAGGGGTTCGAGCAGGGCATCGCCGGCCATGACAACCTGAAGATCGTGCAGAGCCAGACCGGCGATTTCACCCGCTCGCTCGGCAAGGAGGTCATGGAAAGCTTCCTTCAGGCCGAGAACGGCGGCAAGGACATCTGCGCGCTTTACGCCCATAACGACGACATGGCGGTCGGCGCGATCCAGGCCATCAAGGAGGCCGGGCTGAAGCCGGGCAGCGACATCCTGATCGTGTCGATCGACGCGGTGCCCGACATCTTCAAGGCGATGGCGGAGGGCGAGGCCAATGCCACGGTCGAACTGACCCCGAACATGGCCGGCCCCGCCTTCGATGCGCTGGAAGCCTTCTGGAAAGACGGCGCCATGCCGGCCAAGTTCATCCAGACCGACTCGAAGCTCTATACCCAGGCCGACGATCCCGCCGGGGAATACGAGGCCCGCAAGGGGCTCGGTTACTGATAGACTGCCAGAACCCCGGGCCGCCGCGCGGCCCGGGGACATCCGGTTTGGAAAGGAGGGGTCGGGCGTGACGCTGCTGACGGTGCGGTCGCTGACCAAGGTGTTTCCGGGCACGAGGGCGCTGGATGGCGTCGATTTCGACCTGCGCGCGGGGGAAATCCACGCCTTGCTGGGCGAGAACGGCGCCGGGAAATCCACCCTCATCAAATGCCTGACCGGCGCCTATCACCGCGACGGCGGCACGGTGGCGCTGGAGGGCCGGCCCATCGCGCCGCGCTCCACCGTCGAGGCGCAGGATCTGGGCATCGGCACGGTCTATCAGGAGGTGAACCTGCTGCCCAACCTGACCGTGGCGCAGAACCTGCTGTTCGGGCGCGAGCCGCGCCGCTTCGGCCTGATCGACAGCCGCGCGCTCCGGCGGAAGGCGCGCGGGGTGCTGGGGCAATACGGGCTCGATCTGGATGTGGACCGCGATCTGGGCAGCTATTCGGTGGCGATCCAGCAGATCGTCGCCATCGCCCGCGCGGTGGCGCTGTCGGGCAAGGTGCTGATCCTCGACGAGCCGACCGCCAGCCTCGACGCGCGCGAGGTGGCCATGGTGTTCGAGGTGGTGCGGGGCTTGCGCGCGCGGGGGCTGGGCATCGTCTTCGTCTCGCATTTCCTCGACCAGGTGTTCGCGCTGACCGACCGGATCACCGTGCTGCGCAACGGGCGGAAGATCGTCACCGAGGACACCGCCGCGCTCGACCGGATGAAGCTGATCGAGCACATGCTGGGCCGCGCGCTGGAGGACGAGGTGCTGCACAGCCCGCCCCCCGACCGGGGTGCCCGCCCCGCGATGCTGCGGTTCAGCGGCATCGGCCGGCGCGGCGTGGTGGAGCCGTTCGACCTCGGCGTCGGCCAGGGCGAGGTGGTGGGGCTGGCGGGCCTGCTCGGCTCCGGCCGCACCGAGACCGCCGAGATGATCTTCGGCCTGCGCCCGGCGCAGAGCGGCACGGCCGTGGACGAGAAGGGCCCGCTCGGCCTGACCTCGCCCCGCGCCGCCATCGCGCAGGGTTTCGGCTTCGCCCCCGAGGACCGCAAGACCGACGGCATCGTCGCCGACCTGACCATCCGGGAAAACATCGTCCTCGGGCTTCAGGCCCGGCGCGGCTGGATGCGGCCGATCCCGCGCGCCGAACAGAACCGGCTGGCCGACGACTATATCCGGCGGCTCGACATCCGCACCTCGGGCCGCGAGAAGCGCATCGGGGATCTGTCGGGCGGCAACCAGCAGAAGGTGGTGCTGGCGCGCTGGCTGGCGATGAACCCGCGTTTCCTGATCCTCGACGAACCGACGCGCGGCATCGATGTGGGGGCGCATGCCGAGATCCTGCATCTGATCCACGATCTCGTGGATCAGGGCATGTCGCTTCTGGTGATCTCGTCGGAGCTCGATGAACTCATCGCGGTCTCGAACCGGATCATCGTCCTGCGCGACCGCCGCCATGTCGCGGAACTGACCGGAGCGGAGATCACCGGCGAGACGATCATGCGGGCCATCGCCGCAACCCCCGAAGGAGCCGCCTGATGCGCGAGGATCTCAAACGTCTGGCACCGCAGCTTGTCGCGCTGGCCGCGCTGGTGGCGCTGGTGACGCTGTTCTATCCCGGCTTCCTGTCGGTGACGGTGAACGACGGCAGGCTGGTCGGCCCGGTGATCGACGTGCTGAAGCGCAGCGCGCCGGTCGCGCTGCTCGCCGTCGGGATGACGCTGGTCATCGCCACCCGGGGCATCGACCTGTCGGTCGGGGCCACCATGGCGATCTGCGGCGCGGTGGCGGCGCTGGCCATCGCCTCGGGCTGGGGGCTGGCCGCGGCCATCGGGCTGGCGCTGCTGGCCGGGGCGGCGGCGGGGGCCTGGAACGGCGCGCTGGTCGCGCTGGTCGGCGTGCAGCCCTTCGTCGCCACGCTGATCCTGATGACCATGGGGCGCGGCCTCGCCCAGCTCGTGACCGAGGGGCGCATCCTGACCTTCACCGATCCGGCCTTCGCCTGGCTCGGCTCGGGCACCGCCCTCGGCGTGCCGGTGCCGGCCTGGCTCTGGCTCTCGGTGGCGCTGGCCGCCATCCTCGTCATGCGCCGCACCGCGCTCGGGATGCTGATCGAGGCGATCGGCATCAACCGCCGCGCCTCGGCCCTGGCGGGGGTGAACGCGCCGGTGCTGCTGATCGCGGTCTATGTCATCGCCGGGCTCTGCGCCGCGCTGGCGGGGATGATCGTCACCGCCGACATCCGCGGCGCGGACGCCAACAATGCCGGGCTGTGGCTGGAGCTGGACGCCATCCTCGCGGTGGTGATCGGCGGCAATTCCCTGCTGGGCGGGCGGTTTTCCATCATGGCCTCGGTGATCGGGGCGCTCATCATCCAGACCATTTCCACCGGCATCCGGCTGGCGGGGTTCCCGTCGGAATACAACCTCGTCATCAAGGCGGTGCTGGTTCTGGTGATCCTGGTGCTGCAATCGCCCCGCCTCGCCGCCGAATGGCGGTTCTGGCGCGAGGCGGCCCGCCGCCGCGAAGGCCCCGCCCCGAAAGGAGCCACGGAATGAACACCCGCACCCTGCCGCTATACGTCACCATGGCGATCTTCGCCGCGGCCTGCGTGATCTGCTGGTTGCAGTTCCCGGCCATGGCCTCGACACGGGTGATCGGCAACCTGCTGACCGACAACGCCTATCTGGGGATCGTCGCGGTGGGCATGACACTGGTGATCCTGTCCGGGGGCATCGACCTGTCGGTCGGCTCGGTCATCGCCTTTTCCGGGGTGTTCATCGCGGTGATGCTGCGCGACACGGGGTTGCATCCGCTGCCGGTCTTCGCCTTGCTGCTGGTGCTGACCACCGCCTTCGGCGCCGCGATGGGCGGGCTGATCCATTGGCTCGCGATGCCGGCCTTCATCGTCACGCTGGCGGGGATGTTCCTCGCGCGCGGGGCGGCCTATCTCATGTCCATAGATTCGGTGCCGATCCAGCATCCCTTCTACAAGGCGTTGCAGGGGGCCTACTGGCTGATGCCCGGAAAGGGGCGGCTGACGCTGATCGGCGTGCTGATGCTGGCGGTTTTCGCCCTCGGCATGATCGTCGCGCACAGGACGCGTTTCGGCGCCTCGGTCCTTGCGCTGGGCGGGGGCGAGGCGACGGCGCGGCTGATGGGGGTCCGGCAGGGACGGACGACGGTGCTGGTCTACGCCTTCTCCGGCCTGATGGCGGGGCTCTCGGGGATCGTGTTCTCGGTCTATACCGGCTCGGGGTATTCGCTGGCCACGGTGGGGACGGAACTGACCGCCATCGCCTGCGTGGTGATCGGCGGCACGCTGCTGACCGGGGGGGCGGGATATGTGTTCGGCACGCTGGTCGGCGTGCTGACCATGGGGCTGATCCAGACCTATATCGTCTTCGACGGCAGCCTGTCCTCCTGGTGGACGAAGATCGTCATCGGCCTGTTGCTGCTGGGCTTCATCCTGTTGCAGAAGGGGCTGGTGAAGCTGTCGCAGGCCCGTCTCCAGCCGGGTGCGGCATGAGCGCGGCGTTCGATTCCCGGGTCTGCGAGCTGGGCGAAGGCCCGATCTGGCACCCCGATCGCGGGCGGTTCCTGTGGTTCGACATCCTCGCCCGCCGGCTGCTGGCCGAGGGCGGGGCGGAGTGGGGCTTCGACCGCATGGTCTCCGCCGCCGGGTTGATCGACCGCGACCGGCTGCTGATCGCCACCGAGACCGGGCTGGCGGTGCTGGATCTGGAGACCGGCGCGCTGGAGGATCTGGCGGCGGTCGAGGCCGACCGGCCCCATACCCGCTCGAATGACGGGCGGGCCGACCGGCAGGGCGGCTTCTGGTTCGGCACCATGGGCAAGCGGGCCGAAACCGGCGCCGGGTCGATCTACCGCTATTACCGGGGCCGGGTCGAGCGGCTGTTCGACGGCATCACCATCCCGAACGCGATCTGCTTTTCCCCCGATGGCCGGCAGGCGCATTTCGCCGATACCGCGCTGGGCGTGATCTGGGCGCAGCCGCTGGATGCCGAGGGCTGGCCCGCCGGCGCGCGGCGGGTGTTCGTCGACCTGGGCGCCGAAGGGCTCAGCCCCGACGGTGCGGTGATCGACGCCGAGGGCGGGCTGTGGTGCGCGATATGGGGGGCCGGGGCGGTGATGCGCCACGATGCGCGAGGCCGCCGCACCCACAGTTTCGCGGTCGGCGGTCGGCATGCCTCCTGCCCGGCTTTCGGCGGCGCCGACCTGGATCTGTTGCTGGTGACCACCGCGCGGCAGGGGATCGACGCGCCGGACGCGGCGCAGGGCCTGCCCTATCTGCTCCGCCCGGGGTTCCGGGGCCTGCCCGAGCCACGGGTGCGGCTGTGAACGCCGGCGCCCGTTTTCCAACCCCGCCCGGTCCCGGTTTGCCGAAGGGGAACCCGCGATGACCGCGTTGATCGCCATTGATTGGGGCACCACCAGCTTCCGCGCCTGGGCGCTGGACCGGGCCGGCCGGGTTCTGGCCGAAACCCGCGACGGTCCCGGCATCCTGAAGGTGCCCGGCGGCGATCTCGCCGGGGCGCTGGAGCGGGCGCTGGCCGCGCTGCCCTGCGGCGACGCGCCGGTGATCGCCTCGGGCATGATCACCAGCCGCAACGGCTGGGTGGAGACGCCCTATCTGCCGCTGCCGCTGGATCCCGCCGCCCTTGCCGCCGGGCTGGTGCGGGCCTCCGGCCCGGGCGGGCGGGCGCTGCATTTCGTGCCTGGCGCCATGCGCGACGGAGGGGCCGCCCCCGACGTGATGCGTGGCGAGGAAACCGAGATCGCGGGCCTGATCGCCAGCGGTACGACCGATGGGCTGGTCATCCTGCCCGGCACGCACAGCAAGCTGGCGCGGCTGTCGGGCGGGCGGCTGGTCGATTTCCGCACCTGCATGACCGGCGAGGTTTTCGCCCTGCTGGCGGATCACTCGATCCTCGGCCGCCTGATGGCGCCCGCGACCACCGCCCCGCCCGGCGCGGCTTTCCGCCGGGGACTGGCGGCGGCGCGGGACGGCGGGCCGCTGCTGTCGCGCATCTTCGCCGCGCGCAGCCTGGCGCTGTTCGACCGGCTGGCGCCGGAGGAGATCCGCGACTTTCTCTCCGGCCTGCTGATCGGGGACGAGATCGGCGCGGGCCTCGCCACGGCCGGCGCGGCGGAGGGGCCGGTCACGGTGGTCGGGCGCGGCGATCTGGCCGCACGCTACCGGATCGCGCTGGAGGATCACGGCCGCGGTGCCCGCGTCGCGCCGGAAGGCTGCGCGCGGCGGGGATTGCATGCCATCGCGCATCGTTCGGGGATCATGCCATGAAGACGGACCATTTCGCCCGCTGCCCGCTGGTGGCCATCCTGCGCGGCCTGACCCCGGCCGAGGCGCCGGATCACGGCGCCGCGCTGATCGCGGCCGGAATCACCCTGATCGAGGTGCCGCTGAACTCTCCCGAACCGCTGGCCAGTATCGGGCTGCTGGCGGATCGCTTCGGCGACCGGGCGCTGATCGGGGGCGGCACCGTGCTGAGCGCCGCCGATGCCGAGGCGGTGCATGCCGCCGGCGGCCGGCTGATCGTGGCGCCGAACTTCGCCCCGGCGGTCGCGGCGGTCGCGCGCGGTCGCGGTATGGAATACGCCCCGGGCGTCGCCACGATGACGGAAGCCTTCGCCGCGCTCGAGGCGGGGGCCTCTCTGCTCAAGCTGTTTCCGGCCGAGATGATCCCGCCCGCCGCGGTCCGGGCGATGCGCGCCGTGCTGCCGCCGGCCACGCGGCTGCTGCCGGTGGGCGGCATCACGCCCGCCGCGATGGGCGCCTATCGGGCGGCCGGGGCATCGGGTTTCGGGCTCGGCTCCGCGCTCTACCGGCCGGGCCAG
>JBDHSR010000174.1:0-7137 GCA_039808305.1 Gemmobacter sp.
CGATGGGCCGCATATAGGCCGCGCCGCCCGAACGGTAGGTTTTCACGAGCTGGAACACCTTGGTCCGCCCGTCGCCGGTGCCGATGATCTGGTCGAAGGCCGTCACCGCCTGCGAGGCGCGGCCGGATTTGTAATCCGACCAGTCCTTCCAGCGGAAACCGTGGATCTGCCCGCGCCGCGCCTCGAAGAAGGCGATCAACTGCTCCACATCGTCCAGCGAGCGCAGCCCCACCCCCGCGTCGTAGCGGCGGCGCGAATGTTCCCAGGGCGTGTTGCGCTCCTCGAAGCCGTTGGCCAGCGTCACGATCTCGGTGCGCCGCTCCGGGCCGCCGACCGAGCCGAAGCTCAGATTGGCCGGGAACCGAACCTCATGAAATCCCATGTCATTCCCTCAGCGATTGCGTTGACCGCGGGCGAGCGCGCGGCTCGCCTGCGCGGCGATCTGGGCCTGGCTGCGCTGGAAGCCCTGCACGTCGGGCGTCGCGATGTTCATCACCACCGTCACCGGCCGCCCGCCACCCTGCGCCTGCACCCCGAGCCTGCCATCCGCGCCGCGCGCCAGCGGCATGATCGCCTCGGGGCCTGCCTCGCCCATCAGCCCGGTCGCCCCCCGCATCGGGAAAGAGACCGGCGCCGACACGACGCCGCCCTTGGCGAAGGGCATCACCCGCCCCTGCGCGAAGGCCCCGCCCTTGGCGAAGGGCATCATGCCCCCCAGAAGGCTGTTGATCCCCTCGGCCAGAAAGCCGCCCACCGCGTTCTGCACCGGCTTCATCGCCACGGCATAGACCGTATCGGCCATGGTCTTGGCCACGCCCTTCAGCGCGTCCGACAGTTTCATCCCGTCGAAGACCAGCCCGTCGAAGGCCCGCCGCAACCCGGTGCCGATGCCATTGCTGAGCTGGTTCACCTCGCGCCCGGTGAACAGAAGCGTGTCGCGCATCCGCGCCAGCTCCGTCTCGAACACCACGACCATGCCCGTCGTGCCGTCGAGCGTGGCCTCCAGCGCCGCCACCTGATTCTCCAGCGCCTCAATCTCCGCCATCCGCCTTGCCCTTTCCCAGATCCGGGTAAGCCGCCGCCAGTTCGTCCAGCCGCGCCCGCGTCATCGCCGGGGCGGATGCCTCCGCCCCCAGCATGATCCGCAATTCCGCCGGAGACAGCCGCCAGAACTCCGCCGGCCGCAGCCCCAGCCCGCGCAGCCCCGCGCGCAAGAGCCCCGGCCAGTCGAGCCCGCTCATGCCTCCCCCGGCAGCGCGAAAGCCCGCGCCAGCAATTGCGCCGCCGCCCGCGCAGCACCGAGGGGGCCGCCCTCGATGTCCGCCTGCCGCAGATCCTCGGCGCCGCCCTGCCAGCCGCCGCCGCGCAACCCCGCCACGATCAGCGCCAGCACGTCGCGCCCGGTGATCCGCCCGCTCTCGAACCGCTCGACCAGCGCGAAGATGGACCCCTCGCCCAGCGCCTCCTCCAGCTCGGCCAGCGCGCCCAGCGTCAGCTTCGCCACATGCGCCACGCCGTCGATGCGCAGCGCCACCTCGCCCGCCCAGGGGTTCGCCATGGTCAAAGCGCCGTGAAGCCGAGCACGCCCGCCGAGGCCAGCGTCAGCTCGTAGGTCGCCTCGCCGTTATGGCTGCCGGCATATTCGATGGCGGTGATCTGGAACGGCCCCTCCACCACGCCGAAATCCGGGATCACCACCTGGAAGCGCGGCACCTCGCCGTCGAAGAAGATCTGCCGCGCCCGCTCGTCGGTCCCGGCGTCGCGGAACACCCCCGAGCCGGAAATCGAGGCCGAGCGCACCCCCGCCCCCGCCAGCAATTCGCGCCAGCCGCCCTGGCTTTCCAGGCTGGTGACATCCACCGTCTCCGCGTTGAAGCTGATGCGCGAGGCGCGCAGCCCCGCGATGGTCTCGAATTGCTGGCTTCCGTTGATGTCGATCTTGATCAGCAGATCCTTGCCGTTCTGCACAGCCATGTCGCCCTCCGGTCCTTGATGATCCCCGCCCGCCGGGCCGGGGCAAAACGTCAGTTGTCCTCGACCCGCGCCGCGAAACGCAGGTCGATCCGCCGCGCGGCGCCGCGGTCGAGCCGCCGCGCCTGCGCCTTGAGGAAGCGCAGCCCCACCAGCCGCCCGCGCGAGAGCGCCAGCGGCGCATCGGCCAGCGCGTCCGAGACCGCCACCGCCACCTCCTTCGCCGCCGCGAACCCCGCCGCGTCGGAAATCACGCTGATCGCCAGCCGGTGCTCGGCGCCGCCGCCGGTCTGATCGGAAGCGTCGATCACCTCCTCGGGCCCCAGCAGCACGAAAGTGCCGGTGCCGCCGCCCGGCGGGATCGCGTCATGGATCGCCACCCCGGGCAGGCTGTCGCTCAGCCGCTGGAAGATCGCCGCCTGAAGGGCGGCCGCCATGCCATAGCTCATGCCACGCCCTCCTCGCGCGCGACGCAGGTCAGGTAGCGCCCCGCCGCATCGGCCTCGGTCACCGTGACGATGGCGAAAAGCCGCGCGCCGTCGCGGAACCGCTGCCCCGCCTTCGGGCGCGACGGCGCCCCCTGCGGCGCCCCCCGCACCGTGATCCGATAGGGGATGGAGGCCAGCGTGACCTCCTCGCCCGCCGCCTCGCGTCCGGTCCCCGCCACCACCTCGGCCCAGAGCGTGCCGAGCGCCGCCCAGCTTTCGCTGAACCCGCCAAGGCCATCCGCCACCGCCTGCCGCGCCTCCAGCAGCAGCGGCCGGGTCAGTCTCCGCCCCGTCATGCGCCGCCCCCGCCCAGCACGCGCACATTGCGCCACCGCTCGATCAGCCCCTGCACCACCGCCGGCAGCGCCGCCGGCGCGCCCTCGTGCCGGGTCTCGTAGAACTGCGCCGCCAGCAGCAGCACCGCCTGTTGCAGATCGGCCGGGATCGCCGCCCAGTCCGGCCCGAAGCCGGCGGTGAACAGGATCTCCACCTGCCCGTCGCCCGGCACCGCGGGCAGAAGCATCCCCACCCCCTTGAGCCGGGGCCGGTGCCGGTCCGCCTGCAAGCGCCAGCGCGCCGGCGCCACCGCGCTCCGGCCCCCCGCCGCGTCGACCAGCGTCACGCCGGTCACCGCGCTCACCGGCGCCAGCGGCAGCGCCTGCCCCGCCGGATCGCGCCAGCAGCTCAGCACCAGCTTGAAGTCGCGGGCCAGCAACGCCTTGCCGGTCCGCCCCTCGATCGCCGCCAGCGCCGCGCGCAGGTGGCTTTCCAGCAATCCGTCCTGCAAGGCGCCATCGGCGAATCCGGTGCCCAGCCGCAGATGGTCCCGGAAAATCTGGACCGGCAGCGCCGCCTGCGGCACCGTGGTCTCTTCGATCAGCATCATGTTCCTGCTCCTCATCCCTCCCGAACCGGACGCGCGCCCCGCACCACTCGGACGGAGGGGGGAGCGGCTGGAAGGCGCGACACGGGCGCGCGTCCGCGAGACCCGGGCCGAAGGGCCCGGGCCATCCGTCACACGGTCAGGACAGGGCGACCTTCAGCAGCTTGATCGCCGCGAAATCGGTCACCTCGCCGCCGACACGCTTCGAGGCGTAGAACAGCACATGCGGCTTGGCCGAGAACGGGTCGCGCAGCACCCGCAGGTCGGGACGCTCCGCGATGGTATAGCCGGCGCGGAAATCGCCGAACGCGATGGGGAAGCCGTTGGCCGCCACATCCGGCATGTCCTCGCAGATCAGCACCGGATAGCCCATCAGCCGCGCGGGCTCGCCCGCCTGAAGGCTGTCGCCCCACATGAAGCGGCCATCGGCATCCTTCATCTTGCGCACCGCGCCCGCGGTCTTCGAATTCATCACGAAGCTCGCATTGGCCCGGTAATCGGCGCCCAGCGCATAGACCAGGTTGACGATGCAGTCCGAGGCGTTGGTGGTGGCGAAATCCGCCGCCGCGCCGGTCGGAATGTAACCGAGGCTCCCCCAGGCCCAAGAGGCGTTCGCCACCTTGGCCGGCAGCAGGATGCCCTTCGGCTTGTCCACCCCGTCGCCATTGACGAAGGCCGCCGATTCCGCCCGGATGAAGCGCGTGGCGATCTTGCCGGCGAGCCAGCCCTCCACGTCGAAGGCGCTGTCATCCAGCAGGCGCTGGCTCGCCTTCGGCATGGCGCTCAGCTCGTGCAGCTTGATCGAGATGCGCTCCACCGCCGGCGTCGCCGTCTCGGCCTGCGCCCCCGCCTCGGTCGCCCAGCCCGATCCCACCTCGCTGCGGTCGATCAGCACGTCGAAGGACGGGCCGTCCACCTGCACCACATTGGCGATCGCCCGCAGGCTGGAGGTCGAGACCAGCATCGACCGGATCGTGTCCGAGGTGCGCGGATCGACGAGATAGCCGCCATCCGCCGCCACCGCCGTCGACATCGCCTTGCCCTCCAGCGCAAGGCCGCGCAGCGCGTCGTCGTCGCCGGTGCGGATATAGGCGTCGAACGCCTTCACATGGGGCACCTCCACCTCGGCCGAGGCCGAAAGCGCCGGGCGGCCATAGGTCATCGTCTTGGCGTTCAGCATGGTCATGCGCTCTTCCTGTTGTTGCAACGCGGATTTCACTTCGGCCTGAAAGCCATTGAACTCTTTCAGGAAACCTTCCATCGCGGCGGCCACCTCCGCCTGGGGTGCGTCAGCCATGGCTCCGCCGCCCCGAGCCTTCGTCCCGGTCATCGTCCGTCCCTCCATCGTGAAAACCCTCAGCGCAGCGCCAGTTGCCGCCGCGCGTCCTCGAAGATCTGCGCCAGCGACCGCCAGGTGTCGCCGGGCAGATCGCCCTTCGCCGCCACCCGCGCCTCGGGCAGCATGGGAAAGGTCACCAGCGACACTTCCCACAGATCCAGCTCGGTCAGCAGCCGCCGCCCCTTGCCGTCGCGCTCGGCCCGCAGCGTGCGATAGCCGATCGACAGCCCGTCGATGGCGCCGGCCGCCAGCAGCGCCGCCGCCTCGCGCCCCTTCGCGACATCGGCCAGGATCCGCCCCCTGACCCAGAGGCCACGACCGTCCTCGCGCACCTCGTCCCAGACCCCGATGGGCTGGCCCGGATCATGCTGCCACAGCATCTTGACCCGTCGCCCCGCCGAGACCAGCCGCGCCAGCGATCCGGCATAGGCGCCCGGCTGCACCACGTCGCCACCCTGATCACGCTTGCCGAACAGGCTGGCATAGCCCGCGATCTCCTGCCCGCCGGTGACCGTCAACTCCCCGCCGCCTTCGGGGGACAGCGCCATGAACTTCCGCTCCGGCGCGCCAAATCCGCTTTCATATCCCATGCTTACCCCGCGATCCTCATCTCAGCGCCGCCCTCAGCAGCGCCTCCGCCCCCTGCGCCAGCAGAAAGGCCGCGACACCGTAGACCCCCAGCCAGATCCGCTTCTCCAGCCGCTCCAGCATGCCCTCGATCTGGCCGAGCCGGTATTCCAGCGCGGCCCAGCGCTCCGCCGCGACCCGCTCATTGGCCTCGATCCGGGCATGGGCGGCGTCGAAACTGTCATAAAGGAACCGCGACCCGCCCCCGCTCTGCTTCATTGCCCCTCCGCCAGCGGCGGCAGGCCCAGCAGCGCCCGCTTCTCGCCCTGCGTCAGGAAATCCGCCGCCCCGACCCGCGCCCATTGCTGGTCGCGCTCCGCCGCCAGCGCCGGCACCTGATCGGGATCGGGCTTCAGCTCCACCGCCGCACCGCCGAAGCCTTCCAGCCAATGCGACACCGCCGCCGTCACCTTGCTCACCAGCGGCAGCACCGTCAGCCGATAGAAGGCCCGGTTCGCCTCCTGATAATTGGCATAGGTCGCGTCGCCCTGGATGCCCGCCAGCATCGGCGGCACCCCGAAGGCGATGCAGATCTCCCGCGCCGCCGCCAGCTTGGTCTCGTGGAACTCCATATCGCTGGGCGAGAACCCCATCGGCTTCCAGTCCAGCCCGCCCTCCAGCAGCATCGGCCGCCCGGCATTGCGCGCGCCCTGATGATTGGCCTCCAGCTCCATCACCAGCCGGTCGTATTGGTCGGTCGAAAGCGTCCCCGCCCCCTCCGGCCCCTTGTAGACGATGGCCCCCGACGGCCGCGCCGCGTTGTCCAGCAGCGCCTTGCTCCAGGCCGAGGCGCTGGAATGCACATCCACCGCCACCGCCGCCGCCTGCATCGGCGACAGACCATAGTGGTCGTCCTGCGGATGGAAGCTGCGGATATGGCAGATCGGCTGCACCTCGCCCGTCATGTCGAAGCGATGCGTCCGCCCACCCACCGTATAGTCATAGGCCACCGGCCAGCCATCCGCCCCCGGCACGATCGACATCCGGTCCGAGCGCAGCACATGCAGCTCCCCCGGCAGCCGCCCCGAACCCGGCACCGCCTCCAGATAGCCGTTGCCGCTCAGCAGGATCTGCGCGTAAAGCGCCTCGAACAGATCCGCCCGCCCCTGCGCCGGATTGGGCCGGCGCACCAGATCCAGCACCGGATGCGCCTCGTAACGCCGCTCCGCATCCTGCAAGACCAGCGGCAGCGCCGCCGCCGCCTCGGCGATCAGCTTCACCACCCGGAAGCCGATCGGATTGCCCAGAAACCCGTTGCGCACCAGGCTCGCCCCGTCGCGCGCGCTCCACACCACCCGGCCCGCCGTGCCGAAGGCCACCACCCGCCCCGTGGCCGAGGCTTTCTGCTCCGGCGCAGCCTTCTCGGCACGCCGCAGGAAATCGAACACCATCCCGCTCTCCTTCATCCTGGGCAAGCCTTCCCCGTTCCGCGCCCACGCACGGCCCGAAGCCCATCCATTCCCGAAACCCCGCCGGCGCCCGAACCCGCGCCCGCCCTTTCAACCTGAGCCAAATACCCCCGCCGGAGGCATCCCGCCGCACCGAACCGCCCGAGGCGGCTAAAGCAGCCGCACCTGCGGCCGCCGCCCCGCCGCCCCCGGCTCGATCATCAGCGCGGTCAGCGCCCAGACCAGCGCATCCACCCGGTCGGGCGAGCCGCGCCCCTCATAGCCGCGCGCCGTCATCCGGCACATCTGGTCCTCCAGCCGCGCCAGATGCCGCAGATGGCTGACCCGCCCCTGCTCATAAAGCGCCGCCACCGGCTCGGCCCGCGCGGCCTTGCCTTTCGAGGCCCGCACCGCCTTGAAACTCACCAGCGGATCGACCTG
>JBDHSR010000175.1:0-7116 GCA_039808305.1 Gemmobacter sp.
CGGGCGGGGCAAGGGCTCACACGGGGCTGGCCTTCTCACTCCCCCTCGTCCCCAAGGCGGCCTCGGGCGCTGCCCCGAGGCATAGTGCTCCTTGTTCCGGGTGAGGGAATGAACTCACCGGGCGCTGGGTGTGCCAGTTGGGCGCTGCCCGGCGGCACCGCGTGCCCTTGTGCCGGGCGGGGACAGAACTCGTACGGCGCCGGGCGATACCCACGCTCGTTGCTTTCCTGCGCGACCGGGGGCGGCTGGCGCTCGGTGGGGCGGGCGTTGCCCAACTCCGGGGGCTCGCGGGGGAGTGGCGCGGCCTCGGAAGCCCTGCGCCCCTTCACCGCCCCGGCCGAACCCCGCCCGGACAGGCCAGGCAGGCCCGGAACGGACAGATCTCCGGTTGCGACGCAGGCCGATCCGGCCTAGACTTCGCCAAACGCCGGGGCAAACACCGGCGCCCAAGGCAAGCAGGCGTAATCAGGCGGTTCCCATGACTGAGATGGTCTATGGCTCCATGCCCGCACGGGTGAGAGAGCCGGTTCTTCCCCGTTGGTGGCGCACCATCGACAAATGGTCGCTGACGGCGGTGCTGGTGCTGTTCGGCATCGGCATCCTGCTCGGCCTCGCCGCCTCGGTGCCGCTGGCCACCCGCAACGGGCTGGAGCCGTTCTATTACGTCCAGCGCCAGGCCTTCTTCGGCAGCCTCGCGCTGGCGGCGATGATCGGCACCTCGATGCTCGGCCCCGACCATGTGCGCCGCATCGGGCTGGTGGGCTTCGCGCTGTCCTTCGTGGCGCTGGCGCTGCTGCCCTTCCTCGGCACCGATTTCGGCAAGGGGGCGATCCGCTGGTTCTCGCTCGGCTTCGCCTCGGTGCAACCGTCGGAATTCCTGAAGCCCGGCTTCATCGTGCTGTCGGCCTGGCTGATGGCGGCGGCGCAGGAAGTGGGCGGGCCGCCGGGGCGGCTGATCTCCTTCGTCGTGGCGATCGCGGTGGTGTTCCTGCTGGCGATCCAGCCGGATTTCGGCCAGTCCATGCTGGTCGTCTTCGGCTGGTGCGTGGTCTATTTCGTGGCCGGCGCCTCGATGGCGATCATCCTCGGCATCCTCGGCGCGGTGGGGGGCGTGGGCTTCCTGCTCTACGGCATGTCGGAACACCTCGCGCGGCGGATCGACGGCTTCCTCGCCGCCGATCTCGATCCGCGATCCCAGCTCGGCTATGCCACCAACGCCATCCAGGAGGGCGGCTTCTTCGGCGTCGGCGTCGGCGCCGGGCAGGTGAAATGGACGCTGCCCGACGCCCATACCGATTTCATCATCGCCGTCGCCGCCGAGGAATACGGGCTGATCCTCGTGCTCATCATCCTCGCGCTTTACGGCACGGTGGTGGTGCGTTCGATGTTCCGGCTGATGAAGGAGCGCGATCCCTTCGTGCGGCTGGCCGGCGCGGGGCTGGCCTGCATCTTCGGCGTGCAGGCGATGATCAACATGGGCGTGGCGGTGCGGCTGCTGCCGGCCAAGGGCATGACGCTGCCTTTCGTGAGCTATGGCGGATCGTCGGTCATCGCGGCGGGGATCACCGTGGGGATGCTGCTGGCGCTGACCCGCACCCGGCCGCAGGGGAAGCTGGAGGACATCCTCTTCCGCCGGGGCCGCTGAGATGGCGCCGCTCCTGCTGATCGCCGCCGGGGGAACCGGCGGGCATATGTTCCCCGCGCAGGCGCTGGCCGAGACGATGCTGGCGCAAGGCTGGCGGGTGAAGCTGTCGACCGACGCGCGCGGCGCGCGCTATGCCGGCGGCTTCCCGCCGGCGGTGACGGTGGAGCAGGTGGCCTCCGCCACCTTCGCGCGCGGCGGGGCGGCGGCGAAGCTCGCGGCGCCGCTCCGCATCGCGGGCGGCGTGGTTTCGGCGCTGCGCGCCATGCTGCGCGACCGGCCCGCCATGGTGGTGGGCTTCGGCGGCTACCCTTCGATCCCGGCGCTGGCGGCGGCGACGCTTCTGCGCCTGCCGCGCATGATCCACGAACAGAACGGCGTGCTGGGCCGCGTCAACCGCGCCTTCGCCCGGCGGGTGAGCCTCGTCGCCTGCGGCACCTGGCCCACCGCCCTGCCGCCGGGGGTGGAGGGGGTCCATACCGGCAATCCGGTGCGCCAGGCGGTGCTGGAGCGTGCCGGCGCGCCCTATATCCCGCCGGGCGACTATCCGATGAGCCTCGTGGTGATCGGCGGCAGCCAGGGCGCGCGCATCCTGTCGGATATGGTCCCCGCCGCCATCGCGGCCCTGCCCGAGGAGATCCGCCGCAACCTGCGCGTCGCCCATCAGGCCCGCGCCGAGGATCAGGAGCGGGTGGTCGCCGCCTATGCGCAGGCCGGCATCCTCGCCGAGGTGGCGCCGTTCTTCACCGACATCCCGCGCCGCCTGTCCGAGGCGCAACTGGTGGTCTCGCGCTCCGGCGCGTCCTCCATCGCCGACATCTCGGCGATCGGCCGGCCGTCGATCCTGATCCCCTTCGCCGCCGCCACCGCCGATCACCAGACCGCCAATGCGCGCGGGCTGGTCGAGGCGCAGGCGGCGGTGCTGATCCCCGAATCCGCCCTTGACCCCGCCGCCCTCAGCGCGCAAATGGCCGCCGTGCTCTCGCAGCCGCAGGCCGCCGCGCGGATGGCCGACAACGCCCTTGCGCAGGGCCGGCCCGATGCCGCCGAACGGCTGGCCGAACTCGTCCTGCGCCTCGCCCGGAAAGATTGAGATGAACGCCACCAAACTGCCGCTGGAACTCGGCCCCATCCATTTCGTCGGCATCGGCGGCATCGGCATGTCGGGCATCGCCGAGGTGCTGATGACGCTGGGCTACCGGGTGCAGGGCTCCGACGCGAAGGCGTCGAAGATCACCGACCGGCTGGTGGGCCTCGGCGCGCAATTCTTCGAGGGGCAGAGCGCCGGGAATATCGGCGAGGCGGCGGTGGTGGTGATCTCGTCGGCCATCAAGAAGGGCAACCCGGAGCTGGAAGAGGCGCGGCGGCGCAAGCTGCCGGTGGTGCGCCGGGCCGAGATGCTGGCGGAGCTGATGCGGCTGCGCTCCAACATCGCCATCGCGGGGACGCATGGCAAGACCACCACGACGACCATGGTGGCAACGCTCTTGGACAAGGGCGGCTTCGATCCGACCGTGATCAACGGGGGCGTGATCCACGCCTATGGCTCCAACGCCCGCGCCGGGGCGGGGGAATGGATGGTGGTCGAGGCCGACGAGAGCGACGGCAGCTTCAACCGCCTGCCCGCGACCATCGCCATCGTGACCAATATCGACCCCGAGCATATGGAGCATTGGGGCAGCTTCGACGCGCTGCGCAAGGGCTTCTACGATTTCGTCTCGAACATCCCGTTCTACGGCATCGCGGTCTGCTGCACCGACCATGCCGAGGTGCAGGCGCTGGTCGGCCGCGTCACCGACCGCCGGGTGGTGACCTTCGGCTTCAACGCGCAGGCCGATGTGCGGGCGGTGAACCTCAGGTTCGAAGATGGCAAGGCGCATTTCGACATCCTGCTCCAGAACGAAGAGGAAGGTTCGAAAATCGAAGGCTGCACCCTGCCGATGCCGGGCGATCACAACGTGTCGAACGCGCTTTCGGCGGTGGCGGTGGCTCGCCATCTCGGCATGAAGAAGGACGAGATCCGCACCGCTCTGGCGCAGTTCGCCGGGGTGAACCGCCGCTTCACCAAGGTGGGCGAGGTGAACGGGGTGACCATCATCGACGATTACGGCCATCACCCGGTGGAGATCGCCGCCGTGCTGAAGGCGGCGCGTCAGGCCATCGCCGGCCGCGACGGCGCGCGGGTGATCGCGGTGCATCAGCCGCACCGCTATACGCGGCTCTCGTCGCTCTTCGACGATTTCTGCACCTGTTTCAACGAGGCCGATGTGGTCGGCATCGCCGAGGTCTATGCGGCGGGGGAAGAGCCGATCCCCGGCGCCAGCCGCGACGATCTGGTCTCCGGCCTGATCGCGCATGGCCATCGCCATGCCCGCGCGGTGATCGACGAGGCCGATCTGGCGCGGCTGTTCCGCGAGCAGACCCGGCCGGGCGACATCTTCGTCTGCCTCGGCGCCGGCACCATCAGCGGCTGGGCCAATGCGCTGCCCGCCCGGCTGGAAGAGCGCGCGGCGTGAGCGGCGGCGGCGTCCGGGCGGCTTCGCGGATTTCCGCGACATGCGCCGGGGAGGACGGGCGGTGAGCGGCTCCCTGCTGGCCGCCTGCCTCTGGGTCCTGTCCGCCACCGCCGCCGCTCTGGCACCACGCCGGATCCATTGGCCCGCCGCGCAGGCGCTGATCGTCGCCGGTATCCCGCTGCTCGGCTGGGTGACCTGGCAGAACGGTCCGTTCTGGGGCCTGCTCTGCCTCGCCGGCGGCGCCAGCATCCTGCGCTGGCCGCTGATCCATCTGGCACGCAGGCTGCGCGGCTGGACCTTCCACGCTTCGTCTCGCACCTGCTCGGACCAAGGCACGCAGCGGCCGACCGCCCCTCGGGTCGGGTGCCTGTCCTCAGTGCGAGGCGCTTCGCCTAGAGGCCGAAGGCGGGATGGAAGCGAATTTCCCCGGCAAGCCCGGCCCCCCGGAAGGCGCGGCCCAGCAGATATTCCGCCGGCAGGCCGGGCACGAAGCGGGCGGGATCGGCGGTCAGGCCGAAGCGGCCATAAAAGGCCGGATCGCCCAGCAGGACCACGCCGCCGATGCCCGCCGCCTCCAGCCGGGTCAGCGCCGCCCGCATCAGCGCGGCGCCGACGCCCTGCCGCCGCGCGCCCTCGGCCACCGAAAGCGGCGCGATGCAGGCCCAGCCGCCGACGCCGCCGATGGTGACCGGCGAGGCCGCGACATGGCCGACCAAGCCCTCCGCCCCCTCGGCCACCAGCGACAGGAGCAGCCCGCCCCCGGCGCGCAGGCGGGCGACGATGGCCGCCTCGGTGCCATCGGCATGGGGCGCGGTGAGGAAGGCCGTCGTGATCAGCTCCCCGATCGCCCCGGCCTCTGCCGCCGCCTCGTCGCGCAGGATCACGCGCCGGCCTGCTGCGCCATCAGCTTCGCCACCGCGCGCAACTCGAATTTCTGGATCTTGCCGGTCGAGGTCTTGGGCAGATCGCAGAACACCACCGCCTTCGGCGTGGCGAAACCGGCCAGCCGGGTGCGGCAGAACCTGATGAGCTCTTCCTCCGTCGCCTCGGCGCCGGGCTTCAGCTCGACGAAGGCGCAGGGCACCTCGCCCCATTTCTCGTCGGGCTTGGCCACCACGGCGCAGAGGCTGACGGCGGGATGGTGCATCAGCGCGCCCTCGACCTCGACCGAGCTCACATTCTCGCCGCCCGAGATGATGATGTCCTTCGCCCGGTCGGTGATCTTGATATAGCCGTCCGCCGTCTGATAGGCGATGTCGCCCGAGCGGAACCAGCCGCCGCGGAACGCCTCGGCGGTGGCTTCGGGGTTCTTGTAATAGCCCTTCATCACCAGATTGCCGCGCATCGCGATCTCGCCCAGATGGGCGGCGTCGCGCGGCACGGGGGCGCCGTGGGTGTCATGCACCTCGGCCGCCTCCAGCATCGCCATGGCGACGCCGGTGCGGGCCTTGAAGGCGGCGCGGTCCTCGCCGGTCTTGGCCTCCCATTCCGGCTGCCAGAGGCATTCGGTGGCCGGCCCGTAGGTCTCGGTCAGCCCGTAGACCTGCGTGACGTTGAAGCCCAGCGGCTCGATGGCGGCCAGCGTGGCGGCGGGCGGCGGGGCGCCGGCGGTGAACACCTCGACCACATGGCCGAAATCGCGCCGGTCCTCGGGCTTCGCGTTGATCAGCGTGTTCAGCACGATGGGCGCGCCGCCGAAATGGGTGACCCCCTCGTCGGCGATGGCGTCGTAGATCGCCTTCGCGGTGATGTCGCGGCAGCAGACCAGCGTGCCGCCCATCATCGGCACCAGCCAGGGCTGCACCCAGGCGTTGCAATGGAACAGCGGCACGATGGTCAGCACGACCGGGAAAAGCTGCATCCGCCAGGCGATGACATTGGCCATCGTCGCGAGATAGGCGCCGCGATGGTGATAGACCACGCCCTTCGGCCGCCCGGTCGTGCCGGAGGTGTAGTTGATGGCGAGGCTTTCCCATTCGTCCCCGGGCAGCACCCATTCGAAGCCGGGATCGCCCTCGGCCAGCAATTCCTCGTATTCGAGGTAATGGCCGCCGGCCTCATGCCCGGCCTCGCGGTCCGCCACCTCGACGATCTGCGGCGCGGGGCCCTCCATCCTGCGGATCGCCTGTTCGGCGAGCGGGATCAGCGCGCTGTCGACCAGCACGATCCTCGCCCCGGCATGGCCGAAGATATAGCCCACCGTATCGGCGTCGAGCCGGGTGTTGATGGTGTTGATGATCGCGCCGCAGGCGGGGATGGCGAAATGCGCCTCGGCCTGTTGCGGGATATTGGGCAGCAGCGTCGCCACCACGTCGCCCGGCCGGATGCCGCGCCGCGCCAGGGCGGAGGCGAGCAGCGTCACCCGGTCGCGGTATTCGGCATAGCTGCGGCGGGTCGATTTCCAGACCAGCGCCGTGCGCCCGGCATGGATCTCGGCGGCGCGGCGCAGATGGGAAAGCGGGGTGAGCGGAACGTAATTCGCCGCGGTTTTGTCAAGCCCGGTTTCGTCGGCCAGCCAGCCCATGCCTTCCTCCATGAATTGTCGCGCAATGTCGCTTTCCGGCAAGCGATTGCTCGCGGTATGGGCTGAATGGACAAGCGTCGCAACAGGAAAGCCATCATGTCTGTCGCTAACATCCCGGCCCCGGATCGCACCCTTTTCGCCGCCGGGCTGGTGCTGGTCTATGCCATGGTGATCGGCTTCACCGACAATTTCGTGCGGGTGATCGCGGCGGAGGGCGGGCTCTGGCAATTCCACGCCACGCGCTCGGTCATGGCCTGGGCGATCCTGCTCGCGGCGGGGGCGCTGTTCGGGCTGCGGCTGCGGCCGGTGAACCCGCGCGCGGTGGCGGCGCGGTCGCTGATCCATGGCTGCGCGATGGTGATCTATTTCGGCGCGCTGGCCTTTCTGCCGGTGGCGCTGGTGGCGGCGGGGCTGTTCACGGCGCCGATCTTCGT
>JBDHSR010000176.1:0-7105 GCA_039808305.1 Gemmobacter sp.
ACCACCGAGACGCCGACGCCGTGCAGGCCGCCCGACACCTTGTAGGCGTTGCCGCCCTCGTCGGTATTGTTGAATTTGCCGCCGGCATGGAGCTGGGTCATGATGACCTCGGCCGCCGAGACGCCCTCTTCCGGGTGGATGTCGACCGGGATGCCGCGCCCGTTGTCGCGCACGGAAACGCTGTCATCGGCATGGATCGTCACATGCACATGGTCCGCGTGGCCGGCCAGCGCCTCGTCGATGCCGTTATCCACCACCTCATAGACCATGTGATGCAGGCCCGAGCCGTCATCGGTGTCGCCGATATACATGCCGGGGCGCTTGCGCACCGCCTCCAACCCCTTGAGAACCTTGATGGAATCGGCGCCGTATTCACTCGGCTTCTTCGCGGCTTCGGCCATATGCTCTGCACCCTTCGAATTGCCTGCGATTTATAGCGGCCGGGGCGGGGAATGTCACCCCTCGGCCACCAGATTTGGGGGTCACAGGAAGGGAATCGCACCGGCGACCGCGATCAGCAGCACACCGGAGACGAGGTTGAGCCGCCGCAGGTTCTCGGGGCTGGAAAGCAGCGCCCGGGCGCGGTCGAGAAACAGCGCGAGGCACAGGTTGCCCAGCATCGGCACGAAGGCCGAGATGCCGATGATGCAGAGGATGTCGGGCACGGTGAGGCGCGACAGGTCGAAGAAGCCGGGCAGCGCGCCCATGTAGAACAGGATCGCCTTGGGGTTGCCGATCACCGCCGCCATGCCGACCGAGAACCCCGCCCAGAGGCCGGGCCGGGTCAGCCGGCTGTCGGCGCCCGGCACCGCCGCCGGCTTGCGCAGCAGCATCACCCCCATGGCCAGGAACACCGCCGCCGCCACCCAGCGCAACAGCGCCAGCGCGTCGCCATAGACCGAGAGGATCCAGCTCAGCCCGAGAATCGCGCTGAGCGGCCAGGCCAGATCGCCGATCGCCACGCCCACCGCCAGCGGCCAGGCCGCCGCGAAGCCGCCCGACAGCGCCCGCGCCAGCAGCGCCACCCAGACCGGCCCGGGCACCGCCCAGAGCGCGACCATGCCCCCGGCATAGACCAGAAGTTGCCAGAGGCTGACCGTCACCGCGGCAACCTCAGCGAGCCATCCGCCTCCAGCGGCCAGAACGGGTTCATCGCCACTTCCCAGACATGGCCGTCCGGGTCCGCCCAATAGCCGGAATAGCCGCCCCAGAACACCTTTTCCGGCGCCTTCAGCCCGGTCGCCCCGGCGGCCAGCGCGGCGGCATAGGCGGCGTCGACCTCGGCCTCGGTGGCGAAATTCTGCGCCAGCGTCATCGCGCCGGTGCCGAGGGCCGCGCCGGCGCGCCCCTGATCCGCCGCCAGATCCTCCCGCCCGAACAGCGCGAGCGCCATGCCGCCCAACTGGTAGAAGGCCACGCCCGGCTGGCTCTCGCCATGTTCCCGCCAGCCCAGCCGGGCATAGAAGGCCCGCGCGGCGGCCAGATCGGCCACGCCGAGGGTGATGAGCGTCACGCGCTGCGGGGTCATGGCCGGATCTCCGTGATCTGCGACTGGCCGTCGGTTTCCGTCAGCAGGAAGCTTTGCCCGCGCGAAGCGAGACTGTCAAACAGCCCCGGCTCCGTCCCGGTCATGATCGCCTGCGCGCCGAGCGCGCAGATCTCGTCGTAAAGCGCCGCCCGCCGCCCGGCATCGAGATGCGCCGCCACCTCGTCCAGCAGCAGGACCGGCGGCCGCCCCAGATCGGCGGCCAGCGCCCGCGCATTGGCGAGGATCAGGCTGATGAGCAGCGCTTTCTGCTCGCCGGTGGAACATCGCTCCGCCGGCACGCCCTTGGCGGCGAAGACCGCGGCCAGATCGGCGCGATGCGGCCCGATCAGCGTGCGCCCCGCCGCCATGTCGCGTCGCCGGTTCGCGGCCAGCGCCGCCGCCAGATCCTCCGGCGCGCCTTCGGGATGCACGATCTCCAGCCCGGCGCGGGGAAAGGCGGTCTCCGCCCCGTCCTGCGCCGCCAGAAGCCGCGCCACCACCTGCGCCCGATGCGCCGCGATCCGCGCGCCCGCCTCGGCCATCCGCGCCTCCAGCGCGCCATACCAATGCGGATCGGCCACCTCGTCCTTCAGCAGGCGGTTGCGGTCGCGCATCGCCTTCTCGTAGACCAACACGGCCTCGGCATGATCGGGGAGGAAGCTCAACACCATCCGGTCGAGAAAGCGCCGCCGCCCCTCCGCCGCCTCGGTCCAGAGCCGGTCCATGCTCGGCACCAGCCAGACCATGCGCAGCACCCGCGCCAGCGCCAGCTGCGGCGCCGCCTTGCCGTCGATCCGCACCGCACGCGCCGCGCCGCCCTCGGCCCAGGTCTCGATCTCGTGCCCGGCCGCAAGCCCCGCCACCCGCGCCGCCACCTTCCAGCCGATCGCCTCGGGCCGCCGCGCCAGCTCCTCCGCCCCGGCCCGCCTGAGCCCGCGGCCGGGCGACAGGAGCGACACCGCTTCAAGGATATTGGTCTTGCCCGCGCCATTGGCGCCCACCAGCGCCACCGGCCGCCCGTCGAACTCCAGCCGCGCCGCCCGATGGCTGCGGAAATGCGAAAGCGCCAGCGAGAGGATCGCCAACCCGCTCACCCGCCCCTCCATTTTCTGTCTCTAAATATCCTGGGGGTCCGGGGGCAAGGCCCCCGGCGGCCGGTCACACGCGCATCGGCATGACGACATAGACCGCCGACATGTCGTTGCCCTCGCGCATCAGCGTCGGATCGCCCGAGGAGTTGAACAGGAAGACCGCGTTCTCCCGGTCCACCTGGCTCGCGATCTCCAGCAGGTATTTCGCGTTGAAGCCGATCTCCAGCCGCTCGTCGCCATAGGCCACCGCCAGCTCCTCCTCCGCCGCGCCGCTGTCCGGGGCGTTGACGGAAAGCACCAGCCGGTCCTCGTCGAGGCTCAGCTTCACCGCGCGCGAGCGTTCCGAGGAAACCGTCGCCACCCGGTCCACCGCCTTGGCGAAATCGGTGGCGTCGACCTCCAGCCGGCGGGTGTTGTTCATCGGGATGACGCGGGTGTAATCGGGGAAGGTGCCGTCGATCACCTTGGAGGTGAGCGTGATGGTCGGCGTGGCGAAGCGCACCTTGGTCTCGCTGACCGAAACCGCGATCTGCGCCTCGTCGTCGTCCAGGAGCTTGCGCAGCTCGTTCACCGTCTTGCGCGGCACGATCACGCCGGGCATGCCCTGCGCGTTCTCGGGCAGGGGCGCGTCGATCCGGGCGAGGCGATGGCCGTCGGTCGCCACGCAGCGCAGCACCGGGCCGTCCTCGCCGGTCGCGACATGCATGTAGACGCCGTTCAGGTAATAGCGCGTCTCCTCGGTCGAGATGGCGAATTTCGCCTTGTCGAACAGCCGGCGCAGCACCGGGGCGGCGGCGGCGAAATTGCTGCTGTATTCCGACGAGGCCATGACCGGGAAGTCTTCCTTCGGCAGCGTCGCCAGGTTGAAGGTCGACCGGCCGGCGGTGACGGTCAGCCGCCCCGCCGCCATATCCTCCGACAGGGTGACCAGCGCGCCATCGGGCAGCTTGCGCACGATCTCGTGCAGCATCACCGCCGAGACGGTGGTGGCGCCGGGGCGTTCCACCATGGCGGCGGCGCGGTCCACCACCTCGATGTCGAGATCGGTGGCGCGGAAGCTCACCTGCGCGCCTTCCGCCTCGATCAGCACATTGGCGAGGATCGGGATCGTGTTGCGACGCTCCACGACCGACTGCGCCTGACCCACGGCCTTCAGAAGCGTGCCGCGTTCGATGCTGATCTTCATCCCTGTCACCTCTGGATTGCGGGAATGGAAAACTATCCGGTTCCCGCCGGTTCTCAAGCTGTTTTGGCAACATTCCGCCGGATTGCAAGGGGGCGTCAAGACGCGCGGCGCATCGCGCCCCCGGCCGGGGTCAGCCCTGCAACAGCCGCTTCAGCAGTTGCAGGTCGTCGGCGAGCTGGCTGTCGGTCGCCATCAGCTCCTCGATCTTGCGGACGCCGTGCATGATCGTGGTGTGGTCGCGCCCGCCGAAACGGCGGCCGATCTCGGGCAGGCTGCGCGGGGTGAGCTGCTTCGACAGATACATCGCCACCTGGCGCGGGCGCGCGATATTGCGCAGCCGCTTCGGCCCGATCATGTCCGACAGGCGGATATTGTAATGCTCCGCCACCTTGCGCTGGATCTCCTCGATGGTGACCTTGCGGTCGGAGGCGCGCAGGATGTCGGCGAGGCAGTCCTGCGTCAGGTCGAGCGTGATCTCGCGCCCGACGAGGCTGGCGAAGGCGAAAAGCCGGGTCAGCGCGCCTTCCAGCACGCGGACATTGGTGGTGATCCGGTGGGCGAGGAATTCCAGCACGCCCGGCGCGAGGACGAGGCCCTTGTATTGATCGCGGTAGAACTCGGCCTTCTGTTGCAGGATGCCGAGGCGCAGTTCGTAATCGGTCGGATGCAGGTCGACCACGAGGCCGCATTGCAGGCGGCTCTTGATCCGTTCCTCCAGATCCTTGATCTCGCCCGGCGCGCGGTCGGCGGAGATGACGATCTGCTTGTTCTGGTCGACCAGCGCGTTGAAGGTGTGGAAGAACTCCTCCTGCGTCGAATCCTTGCCGGCGATGAACTGCACGTCATCGACCATCAGCACGTCGACCGAGCGGAACATCTCCTTGAAATCCATCACCGAACGGTCGCGCAGCGCCTGCACGAAGCGATACATGAACTGCTCGGCCGAGAGGTAGAGCACCCGGAGCTCCGGCCGGCGGGTCTGCAATTCATGGGCGATGGCGTGCATCAGATGGGTCTTGCCGAGGCCGACGCCGCCATAGAGGAAGAGCGGGTTGAAGGTCACCGGCCCGCCCTCGGCCACGCGGCGCGCGGCGGCATGGGCCAGTTCGTTCGGCTTGCCGACGACGAAGCTGTCGAAGGTGAAGCGGGCGTCGAGCGGGGCGCCCGGCAGATCCTCGTCGCGCGGGCGGGGCTTCACTGCTGCGCGGGCGCGCGGCGCGGGTTTCGGCGCCGCGGCGGCGGCGGGCGGACGCTGGCCGAGATTGACGGTGAATTCCAGCCGCTCCACGGCGGCGCCATTGGCGTTCAGGTGGTTGCGGATATGGTCGCCGTAATTGCGCGACACCCAGTCGCCGAAGAAGGAGGTCGGCACTTCGAACCGCGCGACACCGTTCTTCAGGGCCGACAGCTTCAGCGGCTCGATCCAGGTCGTGTAGTTGTTCTTGCCCAGCCTTTTTTGCAGTTGCTCACGAATCTCGCCCCAAGTTTCGTTTGTCATTCTCTTGTCAACCTGTCCCACGCCGTTTTCGGCCTGATTGGGGCGTGCACGCGCCCGATCGTCACAAACACCACCCCCGGACCGGGCGAGCCCGATCCGGCGCGTTTCAGCTTGCTGGGGAGAGGTCCGGCACACAGAAACACCGCACGGCCGGCGGAACCGGCTGTGTGTGGAACTGTGAAAGCCGCTGCGTCAGGCGCAGACCCGAAACCAATGGACCGCCACCCGAACCTTCGGATCCTTGCCCTGGCAGAGGGCAAGGTGGCAGCCCGTCGGTTCGAATCGCGCTCGCGGTTTGTCCCCCAGGACAACGTGAATCGCAGGGGCAAGCTAGCCCGCCGGGCGTGGGAGCCGCAACCGAACTTCGCTGTTGACAGGTCTTTGTGGCAGCGAATCCCGAAGTCAGTGCAAAAGCGCCACGGAGCCGCCGGATCGGGCGGATTTTGCGGAAAAAGGGGCTTGAAAACGCGAAAAACGCGCCTTTCGGCGCGTTTGCGGCGTGATGCTCATGTCACGCGGGATTCGGGCGAAACCGCTCAGGCCTTGGCGCCCAGAGCCTTCACGCGCGAGGACAGGCGCGACATCTTGCGCGCCACGGTGTTCTTGTGCAGCACGCCTTTGGTCACGCCGCGCGCCAGTTCCGGCTGGGCGTTCTTCAGGGCTTCGGCCGCAACGGCCTGGTCGCCGGAGGCGAGGGCCTCCTCGACCTTGCGCAGGAAGGTGCGGATGCGCGAGCGGCGGGCCTTGTTCACCGCATAGCGGGCTTCGGACTGGCGGGCGCGTTTCTTGGACTGGGACGTATTGGCCATGGGCTTGATCCTTCGGGTCTCTCGTTTCGGTTGCGGCAATAAGACCCAAGGCGACCGTCCCCTCGGGAAGGTCATGATTCTCGCCTAGCGGGCCCACGCGCATGTGACGTGGGCCTATAGGCGAGATCCGCGCCGAAGGGAAGGCGGAATCAGCGGTCGCGGAATTGCGGCTGGCGCTTTTCGAGGAAGGCGGCCATGCCCTCCTTCTGGTCCTCGGTCGAGAACAGCGCGTGGAAGATGCGGCGTTCGTAGAGGATGCCCTCGCGCAGGGTGGTCTCGTAGGCGCGGTTCACGCATTCCTTCACCACCATGGTGGCGAGCATGGATTTCTCGGCGATCTTGGCGGCGGCCTTCTTCGCCTCGGTCAGCAGGTCCTTCGCCGGCACCACGCGGGAGACGAGGCCGCAGCGCTCCGCCTCGGCCGCGTCCATGAAGCGGCCGGTCAGGTGCATGTCCATGGATTTGGACTTGCCGACGAAGCGGGTCAGCCGCTGGGTGCCGCCGATCCCGGCCACCACGCCGAGATTGATCTCGGGCTGGCCGAATTTCGCGGTGTCGGAGGCGATGATGAAATCGCAGGCCATGGCGAGCTCGCAACCGCCGCCGAGCGCGTAGCCCGAGACCGCCGCGATGATCGGCTTGCGGGTGCGGGTGATCGCCTCGGCCTCGGGGCCGAAGAAATCCTCCTGGAACATCTCGACGAAGGTCCTGGTCGACATCTCCTTGATGTCGGCCCCGGCGGCGAAGGCTTTCTCCGACCCGGTGATGATGACGCAGCGCACCGAATCGTCGGCATCGGCGGCTTTCAGCGCCTGGCCGAGCTCGCCCAGCAGCTTGCTGTTCAGCGCGTTCAGCGCATCGGGCCGGTTCAGGCGGATCAGGGCGATATAGTCCTCGATCTCGACGATCAGCGTCTCGTAGGCCATGCGGAGGCTCCCCTCTGGTTTGGGGGAGTCCTAGCAGTCTCACGGAAACGTGCAAGCCCGGCATGGG
>JBDHSR010000177.1:0-7103 GCA_039808305.1 Gemmobacter sp.
GGCGACGGAGATGGTGACGGAGATACCCGCGCGGAGCCGACTGTCGACAACCCCGACGCTTCGAGCACTCTGACCACCAATACCGAGGAGCCGAAGCTGGTGGTCACCGGCACCGGCGAGCCGGGCGATACCGTGACGGTCGTGATCGGTGACAAGACGGTCATCACCACGATCACCGAAAACGGCACCTGGGGCGTCACCTTCGAGGGCGACAGCTTCCCGTCGGACGGCTCTTTCCGGGCCGATGTCACTGTCGAGGGCGGCGGCTTCCACTATGAGCTGGATGGCCCGAGCTTCATCATCGACATGACCCCGCCCGCCGTCGACTCGGAGCCGGTGCTGGAGAATTACGACGCCTATCAGGACGGTGTGCAGATCAGCGGCACCGCCGAAGTCGGCGCGACCGTGGAAGTCGAGATCGAAGGCCATACGCATTCGGTGGTCGTCGGCGAAAGCGGCACCTGGACGGTGACCTTCACCGCCGACGAGATCGCGGCCGGCGAACATACCTATGACGCCACGATCACGGCGACCGATCCGCTGGGCAACCGGACGGTGATCCATGAAACGGTGGTGGTGGACACCTTCACCACCGTCTCGTTCTCGCAGGTCGACACGCTGATCAACGCGAGCGAGGCCGAAGGCGCGATCACCATGTCGGGCAAGGCGCAGGCCGGTGCCACCGTGGTGGTGGAATGGCTGGGGACCACGGTCGAGGCGGTTGTGGACGCCAAGGGCAACTGGACGGCCACTTTCGCGGCCGGAACGGTGGCCTCGGGCACCTATAGCGGCACCACGGCCACGGTCACCGCGACCGACGCCGCGGGCAATACCGCCAGCGCCTCGGTCAATGTCGACGTGGATACCGAGATTTCGGTGGCCATCGACGACACCCAGATGGGCGACAACTATATCTCGGGCGCCGAACGCGCCGCCGCCGCCGGCATCGTGCTGACCGGCGAGGGCGAGGCCGGGGCCATCGTCACCGTGACCTTCGAGGGCGTGACCCGCGAAGTGCAGGTGAATGCCGAAGGCAAGTGGAGCGCGACCTATCCGGGCAGCACGGTCCGCACCGGGACCTACAGCTCGGAAGTGACGGTCTCGATCCGCGACGCGGCGGGCAATACCACCTCCGACACGCATACCGTGACCATCGACACCGAGGTGAAGGATTTCGCCGGGGCGTCGGACAAGGTCATCAACCATGCGGCGGCGCAGAACGACCTGCTGGTTTCCGGCACGGTCGAGCCCGGCTCGCGCGTGGTGATCAAGCTGGCCGACGGAAGCTGGCACAGCGCGCAGGTCGATGCCGCCGGCAACTGGACGGCAAGCATTCCGGCCTCGGAGATCGCCGCGGGCGAAAGCAACGCCGTCCTCACCATGGTGGCGACCGATCATGTCGGCAACGTCAAGACGCTGACCCAGGACGTGCGCATCGACACGCTGGTCAAGCAGCTCGGCCTGACCGGCGAGATCGCGGGCGACGGCGTGGTGAACGCCGCCGAATACGCCCAGGGCGTCGAGGTCAAGGGTGTGGTCGAGGCCAATTCGACGGTGGTGGTCACGCTGGAGAACGGTGTCGAGAAAACCGTCCATGCCGGCGCCGACGGCAAGTGGAGCGTGGTCTTCGCCTCCGGCGATCTGACGGCCGGCGACGGGATCGCCACGGAAATCCGGGTGAGCGCGACCGACAGCGTCGGCAACACGGACTTCTTCACCGAGAGCATCATCGTCGACACGATCGCCCCGGCCTCGCCCGAGATCGTCGCGGTCACCCCGACCAAGGACGGGCAGGGCAACGCGATCGGGATGCGCGCGCTCTATACCGAGATGAGCGACGACATCTACACCTTCTCGAAGGTGGATGCCTCGGGCGCCGTGTCGAAACTGGCCGCGACCGAGACCGACAACGCGACGTTCAACGAAACCGAGTTCCGCTTCGGCTCCAGCGTGCCGGATGGCAGCTATCTGGTCATCAACCACGCCGATACGGCGGGGAACTCGGCCTCGACGCTGCTGATCGTCAACACCACCAATTCGGTGGAGGTCGATCTCGACCGCGCCGGGCTGAACGGCTTCGACTTCGCGGCGATCGACCTGACCTGGGCGCCCGACGCGCAGATGACGATCTCGGCGGAGGATCTGAACCGGCTCACCGGCCCGGATCATACGCTGATCGTCAAGGGCGACAGCGCGGATGACGTGAAGCTGGACGGCGCCTTCACCGCGGCGGGCACGCAGTCGATCGACGGGCAGACCTACGCGGTCTACACGCTGGGCGACTCGAGGCTGCTGATCGACGACGACATCAACACGTCGACGATCTGAGGCGGGGGCAGGCGGATGCCCGGCCAAGGTAAACCAGTGGGAGCCGGGGCGCATCGCCCCGGCCCGGCCCTCCTGCTCGTGCTGGCGCTGGGCGCCTGCGCGGCCGGCGGGCCGGATGTCAGCAAGTTCGGCTTCGGCGCCGGGCACGCGCCCGACCAGCCCGGAGCGGCGGGGGAACTGCGCCGCGCCGGGGACGAGGCGAAGCAGCGCTCGGCGGTGATCGACACGCTGCTGACGCGGCAGAGCATCCTGCCCGCCTCCGGCCCCTATGCCGAGGTCGCCCGCGCGGTGACCGAGGCCAATGCCGGGGTGGCCCGCGCCGAATTGCGGGTGGCCCGGCTGAAGGCCGAGGCGAAATCGAAGAACTGGCTGCCCTCCATCGGGCCGCAGGTCAGCCTGACCTCGCTCGGCACGGTGGCGGCGTCGATCCTGCTGGAACAGGCGATCTTCGACGGCGGCGCCCGCAAGGCGGAGCGCGCCTATTCGGCGGCCGATGTCGAGGTGGCCGCGACCACGCTCGCCATCGACGCCAATCAGCGGGTCTATGAGGGGCTCTCGCTCTATATCAAGGCGCAGCGCGCGAACGAGCATGCCCGGCTGGCCGAGACGGCGGTGGCGCGCATGGCCGAATACCAGCGCATCGTGACGATCCGCGCCGATGGCGGCATGTCCGACCGTTCGGAGCAGGGGGTCATCACGCAGAAGACCTCGGAAATGCGGGCGATGCTGTCGAACGACCGCTTCACCGCCGAACAGGCGCAGGCGGAGCTTGCGGTGCTGGCGGGGCGGCCGCTGTCCGGCCTGTCCGGCCTCCAGCCCGTTCCCGCCGATGCCGGCCTGCCGGAGCCGCTTTCCGTGCTGAAGGCGCGGGCCGAGGGCGCCCGCACGCTGGCCGAGGCGCAGATCCTGCGCGCCGGATATTTCCCCGGCCTGAAGGCGGAAGCGAAGCTCGACAAGGATGACGACCTGCTGTCGGGCCTGTCGATCGGGGCGGACAACGCCTTCGGCCTCGGCACCGGGGCGGAATTGCAGGCGATCAATTCCACCGGCGACGTGGTGGATCGCCGGATCGCCGCCAGCGCCGCCGATGCCGACCGCAGCATCGTGGCGCTGCAACGCGAACTCGCCACCCTCGCCGCGCGCGAAGCGCAGGGCGCGACCGTGCTGGCGCAGACCGAAGCCTCGCTCAACACCTTCACCGAACAGTTCAAGGTGGGCCGCCGTCCGCTGATGGAACTGGTGGGCATGTTCGAAAGCTTCGCCGCCATGCAGCGCGAACAGGCGAGCCTGAAATACGAAATGGCCCTGCTGCGGCTGGAGATTGCCCGCAACAGGGGGGTTCTGGTCAACGGAGCGTCGCTGTGAGCAATCGGGTCATCGCCTTCGACATCAATGCCGCCCGCGTCGCGGCCCCCGGTTCCCGGCCGGTCGCCGGCACGACCGAGGCGCCGCCCCAGGCCGGCGGGAAGGCGATGGCGCGCGCGAGGCTCGCCGCGGCCTATCTGGGCCTGACCGGGGCCGAGGTTTCGGTGGCGGATCTGGCCGACCACCTCTCGCTCCTGTCCGACGGGCAGGTGCCCGATCTCGATCTGATCTGCCGCGCGATGACCGGCCTCGGCCTGGTGGCGCGGCTCGACCGGACGGCGCAACTGGTGCCGGCGCTGTGGCCCGCCCTGGCGCAGATGACCAACGGGCAGATCGTCCTCGTCCTGTCGCAGGACGCGGAAAACCTGCATGTCTTCGACGAAAGCCAGCCCGACCGGCGCAGTGCCGTCGCGCTGGAGGCGTTCGCCGCCGTGCATGACGGCACGATCCTGCGCGCCCGCCCCTCGATGCAGGCGCTGGAGACCCGCCATGCGGAGGGCAAGGCGCCGCCGCACTGGTTCTGGGGCGAATTCCGTCACTATCGCCGCCAGTTGGCCGAGGTCGCCGCCGGTTCTTTCGTGGCGAACCTGCTGGCCGTCGCGGTCGCGCTGTTCTCGCTTCAGGTCTATGACCGGGTGATCCCGCACCAGTCGCAGCCGACGCTCTGGGTTCTGGCGCTGGGCGCGCTGCTCGCCGTGCTGATGGAGGGGCTGCTGAAGGTCTCGCGCTCCACCCTGATGGATGTGAGCGGGCGGCGGATCGAGCTTGCGGTGCAGGAACGGCTGATGCGGCGGCTGCTGAACATGCGCGCCGCGCCGGGCCGCCGCACGCCCTCGCAGACCTTCGCGGCGATGCGCGAATTCTCCTCGGTGCGCGAGTTCTTCACCTCGGCCACCATCGGCACGCTGGCCGACCTGCCGTTCCTCTTCATCTTCTTCGCGCTGGTCGCCTCCATCGGCGGGCATCTGGTCTGGGTTCTGGTGATCGGCGGCTTCCTGATGGTGGTGCCGGGCTTCCTGTTCCAGAAGCGGATGATCGCGCTGACCCAGGCCACCCAGGGCGCCTCCACCCGCGCGGCGCGGCTGCTCTACGAGGCGGTTTACGAACACGAGACCGTCACCACCCAGCGCGCCGAGGGCCGCATCGCGCGGATCTGGTCTGAACTGACCTCGCTTTCCGCCATCAAGAGCTCGGAACAGCGCCACCTCTCCACGCTGCTCACTTACTGGGCGCAGGGGGTGCAGCAGGCGACCTATGTGACGGCGGTGGTGGTGGGCGCCTATATGGTGTTCGCCGGGCAGTTCACCGTCGGCACGATCATCGCCATCGGCATCCTGACCTCGCGCACCCTCGGGCCGCTGTCGCAACTGTCCTCGACGCTGGCGCGCTGGTCCAATGTCCGGGCGGCGCTCGACGGGCTCGATGCCATCGCCGCCGCTCCGCAGCAGGAAGAGGCGGGGCGCAGCTACCTGCGGCGCGAGGCGATCCGCGGCAATTTCGAACTGCACAATGTCGAGTTCCGCTATGACGAGAAGGCCGCGCCGGTGCTCGACATTCCGGGCATCGCCATCCCGCAGGGCCAGCATGTCGCGGTGCTGGGCACCAACGGCTCCGGCAAGTCCACGCTGCTGCGGGTGCTGGCCGGGCTGTACGAGCCGACGCGCGGCCGGGTGCTGATCGACGGGGTGGATCTGGGTCAGGTGCATCCGCGCGACCTGCGCCGCTCCATCGGCTATCTGGGGCAGGATGTCCGGCTCTTCGCCGGCACGATCCGCGAGAACCTGAACCTCACCCAGCTCGAACGCGACGACGAGCGCATGTTCGCCGCGCTGGATTTCGCCGGTCTCGGCCCCTTCGTGCGCAACCATCCGCGCGGCCTCGACCTGGAGATCAAGGAACTGGGCGAGGGGCTTTCGGTCGGCCAGCGCCAGAGCATCGGCTGGGCGCGAATGTGGTTGCAGGACCCCTCGGTCGTGCTGCTCGACGAGCCCACCGCCGCGCTCGATCAGACGCTGGAGGCGACGCTGGTCAGCCGGCTGCATGGCTGGCTGAAGGGCCGCACCGCCGTCATCGCCACCCATCGCGTGCCGATCCTGCAACTGACGGAACGCACGCTGATCCTCCAGAACGGCAAGATGGCGGTGGACGGGCCGCGCGACGCGGTGCTCGCCCATCTCAGCAAAGCGCAGGGAGGCCGGGGATGAGCAGCGCCACCTTCGAGCATGATCTGGTCCATGACGAACGCCGCGCCTCGCGCACCATCTGGATGATCGGGCTGACCGTCGCGGTCTTCCTCGGCTGGGCGGCGATCGCCTGGGTGGCGGAGATCGTCCATGCGCCGGGCACCGTGGTCTCCTCGTCGCGGCCGCAGATCATCAACAATCTGGAAGGCGGCATCCTCGCCGAGCTGGACGTGTCGGAGGGCGACATCGTGCAGCCCGGCCAGATCCTCGCCCGGCTCTACGGCACGCAGTATCAATCCATGGTGGACGACCTGACCGACCAGATCGCCACGCTGGAAATCCGCCGCCTGCGGCTGGAGGCCGAGATGCTGGATCTGGCCGATTTCGACGTGCCGCCGGACATGGCGGCGCGCGTGCCGGACATCGTGGCGTCGGAAACCACGCTGCTCGGCGCCCGGCAGGAGGATTTCGCCCAGAAGAAGGCCGGCGCGCAGAAGGTGCTGGATCAGGCGCAGCGCGAGCTCGACATCCTGGAGAAGATGGCGGCGATGGAAGTGGCGCCCGAGATCGAGGTGACCGCCGCCCGCAAGCAGAAATCCGAGGCCGAGAACCGGCTGAACGATGTGATCACCCAGATGGATCTGGACCGCGCCAATACCTATTCCGAGACGCTGGGCAAGCTGACCTCGCTGAAGCAGCAGTTGAAGATGGCCGAGGACCAGTTGAACCGCACGGTGCTGGTGGCGCCGATGAAGGGCGTGGTCAACAAGCTCTCCATCACCACCATCGGCGGCGTGGTGCGGCCGGGCGAGGAGATCCTCCAGATCATCCCGCTGGGGGACGAGCTGTTCATCGAGGCGCGGGTGAAGCCCGAGGACATCGCGCAGGTCCGCAAGGACCAGGACGCGACGATCAAGCTGACCGCCTATGATTACACGATCTACGGCACCTTGCAGGGCAAGGTCGATTTCATCTCGGCCGACACGTTCAAGGACGAGCGGTCCCGCAATCCCGATGGCGATCCGCATTACAGGGTGACGGTGCGGGTGGACCTGTCGCAACTGACCGAGCGCCAGCGCAATCTGGAGATCCGGCCGGGGATGCTGGCCGATGTGGAATTGCAGACCGGCGGCAAGACGATCCTGACCTATCTGACGAAGCCGCTCTACAAATCCCAGCAGGCCCTGCGCGAGCGGTAAGGGCGCGGGGTTTCGGGGCCGTCTGGAA
>JBDHSR010000178.1:0-7074 GCA_039808305.1 Gemmobacter sp.
GCCAGCGCGAAGCCGCCGACATGGGTGAACATGTCGAGCACCCGCGCCCCCTTCGCCAGCCGGGCGGCGAAGGCGTGGTTCGGCCGCTGGTCGTAGAAGAGCCCGGTCTTCTGCCCGCCCAGCAGATCGGCCAGATAGGTGGCGCCGTTCATCGGCACCGGCACCGGCGCATCGATCCCGCCCGAAAGCAGCACGGTTTCCTCGGCCAGCCCCTCCAGCCCGCGCGCGCGGCCGGTGCCGTTCTTGATGACGGTGGCAACCCCGGTCACCCGGCGCAGGGCGGCGGCCAGCGCGCCGATATGATCCTCGGCCCAGGCCGCGTTGGGCTGGATCACCGCGGCGTCGCCGAAGCGGTCGATCACCACGCCGGGCAGCCCGTCGGCCTCGGCATGGACCAGCCGATAGAACGGCGCGTCGAACAGCCGCTCGCGCAGCGCCAGCGCGCGGGTCAGCCGGGCGGCGAACCAGTCCTCGTCGATCGCCGCCTCCGGGTCGCGGTCGAGCATCCGCGCGATGATCTTCGACTTCACGTTGACGGTGACCAGCCCGAGCACGCGGCGCTCGCCATCCTCCAGCACCGCCAGCGCGCCGGGCGGCAGCGCCTGGGTGCGCCGGTCGGTCACCAGCTCGTCGGCATAGACCCAGGGGAAGCCGTGGCGGATGGCGCGGGCCTCGGCTTTCGGTTTCAGGCGGACGGTGCGGCGGGTCTCGGTCATGCGGTGCTTCCTGGCTGTCCCGCCCCTTCTGCGCAGAAATCCCGCCCCGCATCAATGCCCGTCGCGGAGGCCCCGCTCGGTGAAATGGCGCGGGAAGAAGGCGGCGGCGCAGGTCATCACGGTGGCCAGCGCCTCCTCCGCCGAATAGGGGGCGCGGATCGTCATCATCTCCAGCCAGACGCCCTCGGTGGTCACCCGCAGCACGCGGGCGATGCGGGCGGGATCGCCGGTCCGGCCGTCCTCGGCCAGCAGGCGGGCGCAGATCGCCTCCATCCGGCGGTTGTACTCCTCGTCATTGGCGCCGCAATGCTGCTGATAGACCGGCCGGCTCTGCGCCTCGCCCCAGAAGGCGCACCAGGCGGAAAGGCGGTCGGGCGTGCAGATCTCGGCCCGGAAATCGGCGGCCAGCAGCGCGGCGAGCTGCGCCGCCGGCCCCGGCCCCGCGCCCTCCAGCGCCTGCACCCAGTTCAGCCGGTATTCCTCGGCGAGATGGAGAAGCGTCTCGACCAGCAGCTTCTCCTTGGTCTCGAAATGGAAATTCACCAGGCCATGCGACAGCCCCGCCTGCCGCGCCACCTCGGTCAGCGTGGTGCGGGCGAGGCCCTTGGCGCCGATCACCCCGATCGTCGCCTCGATCAGTTGCTGGCGCCGCGCGTCGCGCGGCAGCTTGCGCGGCACCGGGGTCTCGTCATCCATCGCCGTCTCCTTCCCGTTCATTCATAGCCGATTTGGGGGCGACGGAAAGGGGAGCCAAATTCTGATTGACAGATCAGTCAAAACAGCGCGACACTTTGTCCGACGCGCAAGTCCAGCCCGAAGCCAGAACCGATGCCCCCGGCCCCGCCGGCCGCCGCCGCATCGAAAGATTCGCGTAACCCGTTTCGGTGCAGGATGCCGCGAGCCCGGATTCGCCGCTGCGGATGGAGCCTGCCATGACCGAACTGCCCTATGCCTCGCTGTCGCTGCCCGCCGCCTGGGATCGCGGCGGCCTGCCCGGCTGGGCCTACCGCTCGCCCGCGCTGTTCGATCTGGAACGGCGGGAGCTGTTTCTCACCCATTGGCAGGTGGTCGGCCACGAAGCCGACATTCCCGCCCCCGGCGACTGGCTGGGCTTCGACATGCTGGGCGAGCGCGCGGTGGTGATGCGCGGGCAGGACGGCGCGGTGCGCGCCTTCCACAACCTCTGCCGCCATCGCGGCGCGCGGGTGGTGGCGGGCGAGCAGGGCCATTGCCGGGGCGCGCTGGTCTGCCCGTTCCACGGCTGGGTCTACAATCTCGACGGCTCGCTGCGCGGCGCGGCGCAGCCCACCAGCTTCGGCTCCGGGTTCGACCGCGCGAAGTTCGGCCTGCAACCCATAGAACTGGAAAGCTTCCACGGCTTTCTCTTCCTGCGCTTCCATCCCGGCCCGCAGCCCGCCATCGCCGAGATGCTGGCCCCCTATGCCGGCGATTTCGCCGCCTATCGCGCCGAAACGCTGCTGCCGGTGCCGGCGGCGACTGCCACCACGCTGCCGGTGAACTGGAAATCGGTGCGCGATGTCGACAACGAGGGCTATCACGTCCCCCTCGCCCATCCCGCCTTGCAGGAGCTTTACGGGCGGGACTATCGCGACATCCATTTCCCCGACCATGGCCTGAACATCTCGCTCGGCTTCTATGGCGACGCGCCGGGGCGGCGCTGGTCGGTGCGCAACTATGTGAAGCTGTCGGAGCCCGCGCCGCATCTGCCGCCGCATCTGCGGCGGAGCTGGAGCTATTACGGCCTCTTTCCCAACGCCGTCATCGCCTTCACCCCGGAAGGCGCGCAGTTCTATCAGGAAATCCCGGTCTCGCCCTCGGAGACGAAGCTCACCGGCCGGCTCTACCGCCGCCCGGACGAGAGCCGCCGCCAGCGCGCCGCGCGCTACCTCGCCCAGCGCATCGACCGCGACACCTCGGCCGAGGACCGGCAATTGTCGATCTGGTCGGACGAATCCATGCGCTCCTCGGCGTTCCAGGGCTTCCATCTGTCCGACCTGGAATGGGGCCTGCGCCGCCACCACGACGCGCTGCGCGCCCTGCTGCCGGTGCTGCGGCTGGAGCAGCCGCCACCCGAGGCCGAGATCGCCGCCCGCAATGCCGAATTGATTTGCCGGACCGGCGCGCCCGGCTAACCTCAGCGAAAACAGGGAGACCGCCATGAGACCGACCCGCCGCACCGCGCTCGCCGCAATCGGGGGCGCCCTCGCCCTGCCCTGGATCCGCCCGGCCCGCGCCGCCGCCGGAACCGTGAACATCTACAACTGGTCGGATTACATCGGCGAGACCACCATCGCCGATTTCGAGGCCGAAACCGGGATCGGCGTGGTCTACGACCTCTATGCCAGCGCCGAGGAGATGCAGGCCAAGATGCTGGTCGGATCGACCGGCTACGACGTGGTGCTGCAAACCGGCCTCACCCTGCCGCGGCTGGTGAAGGCCGGCGTCTACCGCAAGCTCGACCGCGGCCTGCTGCCGGGCTGGAGCAATCTCGACCCCGGAATCCTGAAGATCATGGCCGGCTTCGATCCCGGCAACGAATATGGCGCCCCCTACATGTGGGGCTCGGTCGGCTTCACCTACAACATGGCGATGGTGCGCGAGCGGCTGCCCGAGGCCGATCTGGCCAGCCTCGACACGCTCTTCCTGCCGGAGAATGCCGGGAAACTGGCCGATTGCGGCATCTCGATCCTCGACAGCCAGGACGACATCGTGGGGCCGGTGCTGCTCTGGCTCGGCATGGATCCGAACACCGCGCGGGCGGCGGAATACCAGAAGGCGGCGGAGGCCTTCGCCCGCGTCCGCCCCTACATCGCCACCTTCGACAATTCCAACTACCTGACCGCGATCCCGAACGGCGAGCTTTGCGTGGCCAATACCTGGTCGGGCGACTACCGCGTCGCCAAGACCCGCGCGGCCGAGGCCGGGATCGAGATCGACCTGCAATATTTCGTGCCGAAGACCGGCGCGCCCTCTTGGTTCGACATGTGGTCGATCCCGGCGGATGCGCGCAATGTCGAGAACGCGCATGTCTTCATCGACTACATGCTGCGCCCCGAGGTGATCGCGGCCTGCACCGATTTCACGGGTTACGCCAACGCGAACAAGGCGGCGACACCGCTGGTCGACCCCGACATCGCGGGCGACCCGGCGGTCTATCCGGATGCCGAGACGCTCTCGCGCCTCTACACGCCGCAACCGCTCACCGACGAGCAGGAGCGCGAGCTGACCCGCGCCTGGGCCGCGATCAAGACCGGCGGCTGAGATGGAGGATTTCCTGCGCCTCGAAGGCGTCACCAAGCGCTTCGGCAGCTTCGAGGCGGTGCGCGACGTGTCGCTGACCATCGGGCGGGGCGAGATCTTCTCGCTGCTCGGCGGCTCGGGCTGCGGCAAGACCACGCTGCTGCGGATGCTCGCCGGCTTCGAGACGCCGAGCGCCGGGCGCATCTTCCTCGACGGGCGCGAGATCACCGGGGCGCCGCCCTGGGAACGGCCGATCCACATGATGTTCCAGTCCTACGCGCTGTTCCCGCATATGACGGTGGAGGCGAATGTCGGCTATGGCCTGAAGCACGAGAGGATGAGCGCCTTCGAGCGCGACGATCGGGTGAGGGAGATGCTGGAGCTGGTGCAGCTCACCCCGTTCGCCAAGCGCAAGCCGCACCAGATCTCGGGCGGGCAGCGGCAGCGGGTGGCACTCGCACGCGCGCTGGCGCGCCAGCCGAAGCTCCTGCTGCTCGACGAGCCGCTCGCCGCGCTCGACAAGAAGCTGCGCGAACATACCCAGTTCGAGCTGATGTCGATCCAGGACCGCACCGGGGTCACCTTCATCGTGGTCACCCACGACCAGGAGGAGGCGATGACGCTTTCGAGCCGCATCGCGGTGATGGATCATGGCGAGGTGAAGCAGATCGGCACGCCCACCGAGATCTACGAATTCCCGAACAGCCGCTTCGTCGCCGGCTTCATCGGCTCGATCACCACCTTCGAGGCCGAGGTGCTGGCGGTTTCGGGCGAGGTGGCCGAGGTCGCGGTCTCCGGCATCGGCGGGCCGGTGCGGGCGCGGGCGCTGCCCGGCCTCGCGCCGGGGATGCCGGTCACGCTGGCGCTGCGCCCCGAGAAGGTCGCCCTCTCGCGCAGCCCGCCCGAGGCCGAGAACGTGCTGGAGGGCGTGGTGCACGACCTCGCCTATTTCGGCAAGGACAGCCTCTACCGCGTCCGCCTGCCCTCCGGCGCGCTGATCGCCGCCCATGCGGTGAACGCGAGCCGCGCCGAAAGCGCGCTGAGCGCGCGGGCCGACTGGGACGACCGGGTCTGGCTGAGTTTCGCCCCCTCCTCCGCCATATTGCTGATGGATTAGGGCCATGGAGCGGATCCTGCGATGGCTGAACGGGCGGGGCTGGCGGCAGGTGATGGCGGGGGTGCCCTTCCTCTGGCTGGGCCTGTTCTTCCTGCTGCCCTTCCTCATCGTCGCCGCCATGTCGGTGGCGACCAATACCGCCACCCAGCCGCCGTTCAGCTTCGGCGGCGAGCACCCCTTGGTGAATCCCGCCGGCTACAAGCGGCTGTTCGAGGATACGCTCTACCTGCGCGCCTTCCTGACCTCGCTCGGCAATGCCGGGGTGGCGACCTTCTTCTGCCTGCTCATTGGCTATCCGATGGCGCTGGCGCTGACCCGGCTGTCGCGCGGGCGGCGCAACCTGATGCTGATGCTGGTGATCCTGCCGTTCTGGACCTCGTTCCTGCTGCGGGTCTACGCTTGGATGGGGCTGATGGGGCGCAACAGCTGGTTCAACCGGGCGCTGACCGACGGCTGGAACTGGCTGGTGCCGCAGGACTGGGCGGTGGCGGCGATCCCGATGATGCACAGCAATTTCGCGGTGATCCTCGTCTCGGTCTACACCTATCTGCCCTTCATGATCCTGCCGCTCTACGCCAATCTCGAACGGCTGGACCCGATCCTCGACGAGGCGGCGATGGATCTGGGCTCGCGCCCCTGGCAGGTGTTTCTGGACGTGACGCTGCCGCAATCGCTGCCCGGCATCATCGCCGGGGGGCTGCTGGTCTTCATCCCGGCGGCGGGGGAGCTGGTGATCCCCTCGCTGGTCGGCGACGCCGCCAATCCGATGATCGGCCGGGTGATCTCGGACGAGTTCGCGCAGGCGCGCGACTGGCCGATGGCCTCCACCCTCGCGGTGGCGCTCCTGGTGCTGATGGTGCTGCCGATGATGCTCTACAGCCACGCGCAGGCCAAGGCCGAGGGGGAGGAGAAGCCATGACCCGCCGCCCGGTCTTCCTGCTCACCATGCTCTGCTTCGGCTTCGCCTTCCTTTACATCCCGATCCTGTCGATGATCGTCTATTCCTTCAACGGCTCGCGGCTGGCGACGGTCTGGGGCGGGTTCTCGACGAAATGGTATCTGGCGCTGTTCAACAACCGGCAGGTGGCGGCGGCGCTGATCCTGTCCTTGAAGATCGCCTTCGTCTCGGCCAGCATCGCCACCATCCTCGGCACCATGGCGGGGATCGCGCTGGCGCGGTTCCGCCGCTTTCCGGGGCGGGTGCTGTTCTCCGGCCTCGTCACCGCGCCGCTGGTCATGCCCGAGGTCATCACCGGCGTCTCCTCGCTCATGCTCTTCATCCTGATGGCGGAATGGGTCGGCTGGCCCTCGTCGCGCGGCTTCACCACGGTGACGCTGGCGCATATCACCTTCTCGCTGGTCTTCGTCTCGACCATCGTGCAGGCGCGGATGCTGGAATTCGACCGCTCGATCGAGGAGGCGGCGATGGATCTCGGCTCCCGCCCCTGGCGGGTGCTGCGCGACGTGACGCTGCCGGTGATCGCGCCGGCGATCCTGTCGGGCTGGCTGCTGGCCTTCACCATCTCCTTCGACGATGTGGTGATCACCTCCTTCACCACCGGGCCGGGCGGCACCACGCTGCCCCTGCTCATCTGGTCGAAGGTGAAGCTCGGGGTGACGCCGGATGTGAACGCGCTGGCCACGCTGATCGTGCTGGTGGTGGGGGCGGGCGTCGCGGTGGCGGGCTGGCTGATGACGCGGGCCGAGGCGCGGCGGCAGGCGGATGAAAGGCTGGCCTACCGTGCGAATGGCTGACGAGGCGGAGCTGCTGCTGACGACGCCCCTGGGCCTGCCCGGCTCGGGGCGGCTGCGCTATGCCGGGGCGGCGGCGCTCTACCGCGCCGGGCGGATCGGGGCCGAGGCGCTGGAGGTCTGGCGCATCGCCTCGGCGCTGGACGGGCTCGACCCGGCGCTGCTGCTGGCCGAGCGCGGCCTCGCCCCGCCTATGCTGCCGCCGCCCGCGCCCGAGGCGCTGCTCCG
>JBDHSR010000179.1:0-7017 GCA_039808305.1 Gemmobacter sp.
TCGCCGCGCTGGCCCGGTTGCCCGCCGACGATCCGCTGCCCGAGACGCCCCTGCCCCGGATCCAGGTCGCGGGAGCGGCGGAGACGGCCCGGATCCGGCTGGAGCCGCCGCCGGCGGCGGGATCCGGCACGGCGCTTCCCGCCCGGCTGGAGGGGCGGAGGGCCGAGACCCCCGCCGGCATATGGCATCAATGGCCGGGCTTCGCCGCCGAGGCCCGCTTCGATGGCACGGCGGTCGCGCTGCGGCTGGAGGACGGGGTGAACCGGCTGCGGGTCACGCTGGATGGCGGCGCGGGCGGCACGGTCACGCTGGTCCGGCCCGGCGCGGCGGAGCTGTCGATCGCGGGGCTGCCCGCCGGCCCGCACAGGATCCGCCTGGAGACGCTGGGCGAGGCCGGCAGCCCGGCCCGCTTCGACGGCTTCTTCCTGCCGCCGGGCGGGCGGGCCCTGCCGACGCCGGCGCCCGCCCGGCGGCGCATCGCCTTCATCGGGGATTCAGATACGGTCGGCTATGGCGGCACGGTGCGCCACCGCGACTGCACCGGCGAACAGGTCTTCGCCACCACCGACACGACCCGGAGCTATCCCGCCCTCGCCGCCCGCGCGCTGAGGGCCGAGGCGGTGGTGACGGCGCGTTCCGGCATCGGGCTCCTGCGCAATTACGAGGGCGCGGATCCGGGGCGGACCATGGCGCGGCTCTATCCGCTGGTGTTGCCGGACGGGCCGGCGCTGCCCGAGGCGCCGCTGGCGGCGGATGTCGTCGTCGTCGCCCTCGGCTCGAACGATTTCGGGACGGAATTCGCGCCGGACGAGCCCTGGCGCGACGCCGCCGCGCTGCGGCCGGCGTTCGAGGCGGCGCTGACCGACTTCCTGCGCGACCGCCATGCCGAGGCGCCGGGGGCGCTGCTGGTGCTGCTCTCCTTCACCGAATACGGCGCGGAGATCGTCGAGGCCCATCGCGCGGCGGAACGGGCGCTCGCGGCGGCGGGCGCGCGGGTGGCGCTGGTCGAACTGCCGAAGCTGGAGCGCCGGGGCTGCCACTGGCATCCCTCGCCCGGCGACCACGCCCTGATCGCCGGGCGCTTGACGAAGGCCATTGACAGCGCGCGCGCGGGCAGATGAAGTCAAGGAAATTCAACCCTGTTACCCGCATGTGCCGGTGATCCGCCCCGCCCGGCGGCCTCCGGCGGGAAGGCCCCATGCTGTCCTGGCGCCCCCTGAGCTACCGCCTGCGCCGCCTGACCGGCGCGGCGGCGCCGGATCTCGCCCGGATCGCGGTCGGGCGGGAGGAGATCGCGCCGGCCGAGACCGTCGCCGTGCCCCCCGCCCTCATCCTGCCCGGCCAGGCCGAGCGCATCACCCGCACCGAATTCGCCCCCCGCGACATGGTGCTGCGCTCGCTGGCCGGCGATCCGGCGGAGCGGATGGCGCCGACGCTGGCCTGGCACCTGCGCGATGTCGATCTCGTCGATGGCGTGCTCTATGCCGGCGGGACCTGCCTGCATCTGCGCCGTCGCAGCCGGCCGCCGCTGCCCGCCCGGCTGCGCGACGCCGGGCGCGGCGCGCTGTACGAGACCTGGGTGGGCAACCGCTGGTTCGGCAACTGGCTGCTCGACGATTGCCTGAGCTACCGGCTGGCCGAGGCGGCGGGCGCTCCGGTCACCACCATGCCGGATCGCGGCGGCCATGTGCCGCGCTACGAGGCGCTGCTCGGCATGGCGCCGCGCCGGATCGCGGACGCGCATTTCGACGAGCTGACCATCTTCGACGACCATGCCAACAACAGCCACCGCATGGCCCGCGCGCAGGACATGCGGGCGCGGCTGCTGGCCGGGCGCGATCCCCGCCCCTGCCCCGGCGTCTTCCTGCTGCGCGGCCGCTCGGGCGACGCGCGCAACCTGCTGAACGAGGCCGAGATCGCGGCGCGGATGGAACGCGATTACGGCTTCCGCGCGATGTTCCCCGAGGATCACGGCGTGGACGAGCTGATGGAGATCTGCGGCGGCGCCCGCGTCATCGCCGGGATCGAGGGCAGCCAGCTCAATCACGGCATCGCCGCCATGGCGCCGGGCGGCACGCTCCTCACCCTCCAGCCCGCCGACCGGGCGACCACGGCGATGAAATTGCTCAGCGACCGCTGGGGCCAACATTTCGCCATGGTCGTGGGGCATGGCGGGGCTGCGGCCTTCCGCGTGGACTGGGACGACATCGCCCGCACCATGGATCTGATCGCCGCCCGGACCGGATTGTGAAGAGGCGCCCATGTTCGAGACCCTGCGCGAGGATTACGCCCGGCATGGCCGGTCGCTGACCGATCCGGGATTCGTCTCGCTGGCGATCCACCGCTATGGCCGCTGGGCCTGGCAGCGGCGCAATCCGCTGGCGCGCTGGTGGGCGAACAAGCTTTACGGCGCGATGAAGCTCTTCATCCTGAACGTGACCAAGGTGTGGATCCCGCCGCAGGTCAGCTTGGGCAAGGATTTCCACATCATCCATGCCGAGGGCTCGCTTTCCATCCACCCGGATGTGGTGATCGGCGACCGCTGCGGGGTGATGCACAATGTCACCATCGGCACCAATATGCGCGGCGGCGCGCCGGTGATCGGCGATGACGTGTTCATCGGGGTGAACGCGACGGTGCTGGGGCCGATCCGCATCGGCGACCGGGTGCGGATCGCGGCGAATACCGCGGTGACCACCAATGTGCCCTCGGATTCCGTGGTGGTCGGCTCGCCCGCGCGGATCTATCCCAGCCTGCCGATGGCCGCGCAGAAGAAGGCGGTCCCCGATGGCTGACTTCGACCGCGCCCTGTGGTGGCTTCTGGCCGACAATCTGGCGGCACGGCCGGAGAAGATCGCCGCCGTCGATGCCGGGCGCCGCATCACCTATGCCGGGCTCGCCGCCGAGGCGGGGCGGGTGGCCGACTGGCTGGCGGCGCGGGGCGTCGGGCCGGGGGACCGGGTGATCGTGCATCTGCGCAAGGGCATCGACGAGGTGGCGGCGATGTTCGGCGTCTGGAAGGCGGGCGCGGTGGCGGTGAACGTCAACACCCGCTGGACGGCGGCGCAACTCGCCTATGTCGCGCGCGATTGCCGGGCGGCGGCGGTGATCCTCGAGGGCAATGCGCTGGCGGGGCTGACCGGCGGGCACGCGCTGCCCGGCCCGGCCTTTCTCGCGCGCGGCAAGGCGGGGCCGGGGGCCGACCTCTGGGCGGATCTGCCCGCCGATAGCGGCGCGGCGCCGGCCCTGCCCGATCCGGCGGGGCTGGCCGCGATCATCTACACCTCCGGCTCCACCGGGATGCCGAAGGGGGTGATGCTCAGCCATCGCAACATCCGGGCCGGCGCCGTCTCGGTTACCCAATATCTGGGGCTGGGCGAGGACGACCGGCTGCTTTCGGTGCTGCCCTACAGTTTCGATGCCGGGCTGAACCAGCTCACCACCATGATGCTGACCGGCGGCACGGTGGTGCATCAGCCGCTGACCATGCCGGCCGAGATCCTGCGCATGGCGCAGGCCGAGGCGGTGACCGGCATCGCCGGGGTGCCGCCGCTCTGGCATCCGGTCATCCGGCTGCTGCTGCAAAGCCCGATGGAGCTGCCGGCGCTGCGGCGGATCACCAATACCGGCGGCAAGATCGCCCCCGACATGCTGGAGGCGCTGCCGAAGGTGTTTCCCGGCGTCGACATCTACCTGATGTACGGGCTGACCGAGGCCTTCCGCTCCACCTACCTGCCGCCGGCGCGCTTCGCCGCGAAAAAGGGCGCCATCGGCCAGGCGGTGCCCCATGCGCAGGTCTTCGCGATCCGTCCCGATGGCGGCATCGCCGGGCCGGGCGAGGAGGGCGAGCTGGTCCATGCCGGGCCGCTGGTCAGCCTGGGCTATTGGGAGCGCCCGGAGGTCACCGCCGGGAAGATCCGCCCCTGCCCCGCCCTCGCCCCGCTGATCGGCGAGACGCCGGTGGTCTGGTCGGGCGATCTGGTGCGGCTGGATGCGGAGGGCGACATGTGGTTCGTCAGCCGGATGGACCAGATGATCAAGACCCTGGGCTTCCGGCTCAGCCCGACCGAGGTGGAGGATGCGGTGGCGAAAAGCGGCCTCGTGGCCGATGTGGTGGCCTGGGGCGCCGAGGACACCGATCTGGGCGAGGCGGTGCATGTCGCGGCGAGCCTGCTGCCCGGCACCGAGCCGGCCGAACTGCAAGCCCACTGCGCCCGCACCATGGCGCATTACATGCGGCCGAAACGGCTGGCCGTCTGGGACGGGGCGATGCCGCGCACCGCCAGCGGCAAGCTCGACCGGCCCGCCATCATCGCGGCGGCCGCAGCAACCATGAGGGAAACATGAGCCTTGATGCCGACGATCTGATCGCGTTCCTGACCGGGGACATGAATATCGAGGGGCCGATCGACCCCGGAACCGAGCTGTTCAGCAGCGGCCTTCTGGATTCGGTCTCGATGGTGAGCCTGATCGGCTTCATCGAGGAGAAGACCCGCGCCACCGTGCAGCCCGCCGATGTGACGCTGGAGAATTTCGACAGCGTGGAGCGGATCGTTTCCTATGCCGCAAGTCTCGACTGAGATCGACGCAAGACTGGCCGAGGCGGCCGACCGGCTCGGCACCCCGGCCTATGTCTATTTCACCGATGCCATCGCGGCGCGGCTGGCGCATCTGCGCGCGGCCTTCGGCGGCCGGTTCGAGATCAGCTTCGCGGTGAAAAGCAACCCGAACCCGGCGCTGCTGGGCTGGATGCGCGACCGGCTCGACAGTCTCGACATTTCCTCGGGCGGGGAACTGGAGCTGGCGCTGCGGGCCGGCTGGCCGGCGGCGCGGCTCGGCTTCACCGGCCCGGCCAAGCGCGAGACGGAACTGCGCGCGGCGCTCGCCGCCGGTCTGGGCGAGCTGATCGTGGAAAGCCTGGGCGAGGCGCGGCGCGCCAGCCGCATCGCCTGCGAGCTTGGCATCGTGCAGCCGGTGCTGCCGCGCCTCGGCCCCGAACGGGTGCCGAAAGGCTTCGGCGACCAGATGGCGGGCCGGCCCAGCCCCTTCGGTATCGACATCGAGGAGGCGCCCGAGGCGCTGGCCGAGATCGCCGCCCTGCCGGGTCTGCGCATCGCGGGCCTCCATATCTATTCCGGCACCCAGAGCCTGCGGGCCGAGGCGATCCTGGAGAACTGGCGCGGCTTCATCGCCATTTTCCGGCAGGTCTGCGCGGCGCTGGACCTCGGGCCCGAACGTCTGATCTTCGGCTCGGGCCTCGGCATTCCCTATCACCCCGGCGATACCGCGCTGGATCTGGACGCGCTGGCGGCGGAGATCGCGCCGGATCTGGACGCGCTGCGCGCCGAGCCGCGTTTCGCGGCGACCCGGCTCGCGCTGGAACTCGGCCGCTACCTCACCGGCCCGGCGGGTTATTTCGTCACCCGCGTCCTCGCGGTGAAACAGTCGCGCGGCCGCCGCATCGCGATCTGCGACGGCGGGCTGAACGCCAATCTGGCGGCCTCGGGCAATTTCGGCATGGTGCTGCGGCGGAACTACGTCATGCACCGGGTCGGCGGCGAAAACGGCGGCCCGGTGGAGCCGCTGGACATCTCCGGCCCGCTCTGCACCTCGATCGACCGGCTGGGCAGCGCGGTGGAGCTGCCGCGTATCGACGAGGGCGGCCTGATCGCCCTCCACAATTGCGGCGCCTACGGCCCCTCGGCCAGCCCGCTGCATTTCATCGGCCACCCAAGGCCGGTGGAGGCGCTGGTCGGGGGCGGGGAGATCACCGATGCGACCTGGCTCGGCGGAACGGATGCCACCGGACCCACCGCCGCTGGCTGAGCAAGGTTCGGGTCAGCCTGCCTGGCCTCACCATTCGCGATCCTGCCTACGGTCGCATTCCATCTTCGCCATCAAGTCCCGCTCCGCTTCGCTTGTCTCGCGCAAGGTGAGGCCGAATGCCGTATGCGCCTGTGCCACGGAGACGATAGCCCGCGCGATCCATCGCCGCTGCTCTGGATCGGAGACATCCGCGGCGAGCGCCTCGGTCTGGCCAGCCGCGAGTTCGACCACGATGCCCGCGCCATAGCGCCGGCGCAGTTCTTTGGCGAAGCGCTCGGCATGGGCGTCTCCCCGGAACTCGATCCTGCCCTCCGCTTCCCTGATCCCTGCCATCGCGTGCATGGTCCGCAGCAGGCGATCATTCGGCTCCCGCCGCTCCTGTTCCCAGGCATGGTCGATCAGGGCCCCGGTTTTGGCGTAGAACCCGTCAAGCTGATCCGAGACCTTACTGGCCTGCGCAGGATCACGCAGGCCGAGCCGCCGCCGGCCAGCGATGACGAAGAGATCGGCCCGGATCCAGTCGCGTTCTTCCCGGGCATTGGCCGCCCCGGTCTCCAGCTGCCGGGCGATGGTCTGCGGGTTCAGACCGGCCCCAGAGGCCGCAGCCACTATGCCATCGCGCAACGCATCCACTGCCCCTGGCCGCAGCCGAACCACCTCGCCGCCCCGGCGAAGGTTCTCCTCCTCGAGGGCAATGCCATAGATCTCCGATTGCGGCCGCTGGCGCAGCAACTCTGCACCACGGGCATCGCCAAGGGCGCGGGCGATCTCCTCGGCATAGCCATGAATCTCCTCGCGCAAGGCCTTGCGTTCCGCAGTCGGCATCCGCCGGATCTTCTTCTCCATCCCGGCCATCCAGTTGTTGAAGTGCCGCTCCAGATCCGCGCGCTCCGCATCCGTCTCGAGGACGGGGAAAGGATGGATCACCCCGCCCCGCCGCAACGCGGCCTCCGCTTCGGCGATCCGCCCCGAGATCTCCGGCAGGTCGGTCAGCGCCGCGACATGGACAAGACCGCGCATGACATCGGCCGAACGCGCGAATGTTGCCAGCGCCTCCTCCAGCGCCCGGCCCTCCCGCGGGCGTTCCTCGGGCGCCCTGCCCTCGCGCCGGGCGCGCTCGATCTCCGCCCGGCTCGGACCATAGGTCAGGATGCCGCGCTCGGCACGCGACGTCGCATCGAGCATCACCCC
>JBDHSR010000180.1:0-6999 GCA_039808305.1 Gemmobacter sp.
CGGCGAGCAGCGTCCATTGGGTGCCCGCCGGGATATAGGCGTAGGAGCCGGCCTCCATCTCATGCCCCGCGCCGTTCAGGGTGAGCGTGGCGAGGCCGCCGGTGAAGAACAGCCAATGTTCGGCGCCGGGTTCCGGGTCGGGCGTGTCGGAGCCGCCGCCGGGGGCGACCTCCATCACATATTGGTTGAAGGTTTCCGAAAAGCCGGTCATCGGGCGGGCGATCAGCCAGAGCTTCGTTCTGTCCCAGCCGGGGAGGTAGCTGGTCACGATGTCGGAGAAGCAGCCCTTGGGGATGAAGGCGTAAGCCTCGGTGAAGGTGGCGCGCTGGGTCATCAGCGCGGTCTGCGGCGGCAGGCCGCCTTCGGGGGCGTAATAGGAGGAGGTCATGGCAGGATGTCCTTCAGGCGCAGCTCGGCGATGCGTTCCACCTGTGCGCAGGCGGTGGAAAATTCGGTCTGCGAGTCGTTGGCGATGCGGGTCCGGAAGGCGTTCAGGATCGACGCCTTGGTATTGTCGCGCACGGCGATGATGAAGGGGAAGCCGTGTTTCGCGGTATAATCGGCGTTGAGGCGCTGGAAGGCGGCGCGTTCCTCGTCGGTCAGCGCGTCGAGCGCGGCGCTGGCCTGTTCGGAGGTGCTCTCCGCCGTCAGCCGCTTCGCCTGCGCCAGCTTGCCGGCGAGATCGGGATGGGCGCGCAGCACGCCGAGCCGCTCCTCGGCGCTGGCGGAGCGGAAGATGCGGGCCAGCGCGTTGTGCAGCCCGGCGGCGCAATCATGGGCGGGGCCGAGTTCCAGGTCGAAGGCGCGCTCGGCGATCCAGGGGGAATGCTCGAAGATCGAGCCGAAGCGTTCGACGAAGCGCGCGCGGCTCATCTGCGAGGGACGCTCGATGCGGCGCGGCGGATGGGTCTTGCGCCAATGCTCCGCGATGTCGATGCGGCGGGGGAACCAGACGCCCCCTTGCGCCTGCGCATGGTCGAGAAAGCGCATGAGCCCGGCGATCTTGCCGGGGCGGCCGATCAGGCGGTTGTGCAGCCCGATCGAGAACATCTTCGCCCGGCCCGCCTGCCCCTCGGCATGGAGCACGTCGAAACTGTCCTTCAGATACTGGAAGAACTGCTCGCCGGTGACATAGCCCGGCGCGGTGGCGAAACGCATGTCGTTCGCCTCCAGCGTATAGGGGATGACGAGCTGGTCGTGATCGCCGGCCTCCAGCCAATAGGGCAGGTCGTCGTCATAGGTATCGGAGATCCAGGCCAGCCGCCGGGTGGCGGCGGTCAGCCGCACGGTGTTCATCGAGCAGCGGCCAGTATACCAGCCCTGCGGCGGTTCGCCCACCACCTCCTCGTGCAGGCGGAAGCTTTCGGCGATCTGGCGGGCCTCTTCCTCGGGCGGCATGTCGCGGTGATCGACCCATTTCAGGCCGTGGCTCGCGATCTCCCAACCCGCCGCCTTCATCGCGGCGACCTGTTCGGGATTGCGGGCGAGCGCGGAGCTGACGCCGTAGACGGTGACCGGGATGCCGCGCGCGGTGAACAGGCGGTGCAGCCGCCAGAAGCCGGCGCGGGCGCCGTATTCGTAGATCGATTCCATGTTCCAGTGCCGTTGCCCCGGCCAGGGGGCGGCGCCCGCGATGTCGGACAGGAAAGCCTCCGACCCGGCATCGCCATGCAGCAGGCAGTTCTCGCCGCCCTCCTCGTAGTTCAGCACGATGGAGACGGCGATCTTCGCGCCGCCGGGCCAGCACGCGTCGGGGGCGTCGGGGCCGTGGCCACGGAAGTCGCGGGGGTAACGGTCGGGCATGGCGATCCTCTTTTCTGGCGGCAGATTAGACGGCAATGGCCGAATGTTTTTTCAAAAATTCCGGGAAAGACCTTTTCCGCGCCGGCATGGCAGAGTGCCAGCGGACGAACGGAAGGAGAAGGCGATGGCCGAGGGGCGGTTGACGACGCATGTGCTCGATACGGCGCGGGGGAGGCCGGCGGCGGGGGTGCGGATCATGCTCTACCGGATCAGCGGGCAGAGCCATCGCAAGATCGCCGAGACGGTGACCAATGCCGACGGGCGCACCGACGCGCCGATGCTGGCGGGGGCGAAGCTGACGGAAGGCAGCTATGAGCTGGTGTTCTGCGCGGGGGACTATCTGCGCGCCAGCGGGCAGGCGGGCGACGGCGTGCTGTTTCTGGACGAGATCCCGATCCGCTTCGGTATCCCGGACGCCTCGCAGCATTACCATGTGCCGCTGCTGATCTCGCCCTTCGCCTATTCGACCTATCGCGGAAGCTGACGCCGGCACCCGCCGGCGGCGCTGGCGATGCGCAGCAGGCGGCGGCGGTCGCCCGTGGCCAGCGCATCGACAAGGCCCTGAAGCCCATGGGTTTTCAGATGCGGGCCGAGCGCGGCATGGGCAATCCCGTCGAACAGCAGATGGTCGAGGCCGGGGCGCTGCGGGAAACCCATGGCCTGCGCGCGATCATCGGCGAGGCCGTGCATCAGGGTGATCCAGGGGCCGTCCGGCACCGGACAGGCGAGCAGCGGCAGCCGTGCCGTCCAGCGCTGCCAGCGCGGGTCGCCGTTCGGGCGGAATTGCGGGCCGAGCGCCAGCACCGCGTCGACCGGCAGCACCCGCGCGGCGGAAAGCGCGCAGAAGCCGCCCATCGACAGGCCCAGCGCGACGATGCGGGGCGGCGGCGGCAGAAGGCAGAGCGCCGCGCGCAGCGCCGTGTCGAATTCGGGCGCGCTGGCCCAGCTTCGGCTGGCGTCGCGGACGAAAAGCGCCGGGCGGCCCTGCGCGGCGGCGGTGCGGGTGAACTCGCGCTCCGGCGGGCGGGCAGGGTCGTGGCCGATGCTGGAAAAGGCGATGACCAGCGGCCCCCGCCCCGGCTGGTGGTCGATGGTGATCGGCCCGCGCGTCAGCAGATGCCGGGTCACGGCGCCCCCAGCGGGAAGCGGCGGGGCCGGTCCATCGCGGCGAAACGGCCGGTCTCGTCGGCGAGCAGCGTGGTGACCCTCACCGCGCCGGGCGAAAATTCCAGCAGGTTGAAGGCATTGGCCTCGGCCCGTCGGCGATGCGAGAGGCCGGTGCCCGCCTGCACGAACAAGAGGCCCGGCGCCGCGGTGAACGGCCCGGCATGGCTGACATGGACATGGCCCGACAGCACCACCTGCGCGCCGATCCCCGGCAGGCGGCGCAGCGCCTCGGCCGCGCCCTGCATCAGCCACTGCGCCTCGCCCGGCAGGTGTTCGAGCGGATGGTGCATCGCCACCACCCGCGCGCGCGGCCCCGCCTGCGCGAACAGCGCCGCCAGCCGGTCGAGCTGAGCCGCGGTGATGCGGCCCTGTTTCCAGGCGAAGGGATTGGCGGTGTTCACCCCGGCGACGATCACCGCATCATCCTGCCAGACCGGCTCCAGCTCGGCGGAGATCGCCCGGCGATAGCCCGCGAAAGGCGCCAGCAGCCGCGCCGGCAGGTTCCACAGCGGCATGTCGTGATTGCCCGGCACCGCCAGCACCGGCACCCCCAGCCGCCTCAGGAAGGCCCGCGCCTCGGCATATTGCCCGGCCCGCGCGCGCTGGGTCAGGTCGCCCGAGACCACCGCGAGATCCGGCGCGAGCTCCGCCACCCGGGCGCAAAGCGGCTCCAGCAGGCCCGGCGCGGTGGCGCCGAAATGCAGGTCGGAGAGATGGACGATCCGCGTCATACGGCCACTTTGTCGGCCGCGTCCGGCACGATGATCGACAGCGCCCCCGGCTCGATGCGGAAGGCGAGCGGCGAGAGCATCCGCCGCTTCTCGCCGTCGAAGGCGACGCGGGGGCGGCGCTTCGCGGGGACGACATCGAGCGCATGGGCGTAATGCAGATCCACGTCGCGCCCCGCCTGCACCCGGCGCAGCGCGAGGCGCAGCGCCAGCTTGAACAGCGCCCAGCGCGTGCCGCCATGCGCGACGAACACCGCGAACCTGTCGTCGCTGATCGCCTGCGCGCCTTGCAGGCCGAACCGTTCGAGCTGATAGGCCGAGCGGGCGACGAAGACCAGCGGCGTGCGCAGGCGCAGCCGCCGGCCGTCGGCCTCGATCTCCATGTCCATCGGGCGCTGGAAGCGCACCAGCGTGCGCAGCACCGACCAATGCGCCATGATGCGCGAGCGGCCCCAACGGGCATAGATGTCCTCGCGGGCCTGGAGGATGGTCGGGTAAAGACCGATGCTGGCATTGTTGAGGAACAGCTGGCCATTCACCGTGCCGACCGAGATCCGCTGCGGATGGCCGGCAAGGATCGCCCGCGCCGCCGCCTCGGGCTCCTGCGGCAGGCCGAGACCGCGCGCGAAATAGTTGAAGGTGCCGAGCGGCAGCACCGCGAGGTTGGCCCCGCTTCCCATCAGCGCATGGGCCACCCCCATCACCGTGCCGTCGCCCCCGGCCGCGACGATGGTGGAGAAGCCCTCGGCCACCGCCTGCCGCACGAAGGCGTCGAGATCCTCGCCCTTGCGCCAGCGGCGCAGCGCGACGCCGGGCCCGAAGGCCGCCATGGCGCGCCGGATCGCATCCGCGTCGCGGCTGTTGCGGCCGGAGCCGGGATTGGCGACGACGCAGATCGTCTCGGGGCGAAGGGTCATCGGCGGTCCTCAGGCAGATACTGGCAAACGCGGCCCCCGCGACAACGCGGCATCAGCGGCCCGGTTCCGGCGCGGGATCCTGCATCCGCGCCGCCATGTCGGCCTTGACATGGCCGATGATGAAATCGACGAAGAGCCGGATCTTCGGGTCGCGCAGCCTCCGGTGCTGGCTGAGGCAGGAAAGCTGCGTCGGCATCGGCGGCGTGTCGGTGGCGACCGGCACCAGCCGCCCGTCGCGCAGATATTCCGCCACCTCGAAAAGCGGCTTCATCACGATGCCCCGCCCGTCCAGCGCCCAGCCGGTCAGCACATCGCCGTCGTCGCTTTCGAACGGGCCCGCGATGTCGAAGCGGCGCGGGCCGTCCGGGGTCTGCAAGGTCCACTGGAATTCGCGCGCGCCGGGAAAGCGCAGGTTCAGGCAATCGTGCCGCTCGGCCACCAGCGCCGCGCCGTCGCGGGGGGCGCCGCGCCGGGCGATATAGGCGGGGGCGGCGCAGAGGATGCGCGGGCAATCGGCGACCAGCCGCACCTTCAGCGTGCTGTCCTCCAAGAGGCCGAGATGGAAGGCGAGATCCAGCCCCTCGCCCGTCACGTCGACATTGCGGTCCGACAACCGCAGCCGCACGTCGATCTGCGGGTAGAGGTCCTTGAAGGCCGGCACATGCGGCGCGATCAGCCGCCGCCCGATCCCGAGCGGCGCCGCGACATAGATCGTGCCGCGCGGGTTCTGCGTCACGTCGATCACCGCCGCCTCGGCCTCCTCGATCGCCTCCAGCACCTTGCGGGCGCCCTCGTAGAAGATGCGGCCGTTCTCGGTCGGTTGCAGGCTGCGGGTGGTGCGGTTGAACAGCCGCACCCCCAGATGCTTCTCCAGTTCCGAGATTCGCGCCGAGGCGACGGCGGGCGAGGTGCGCTGGTCGCGCGCCGCCGCGCTCATGCTGCCGAGCTCGTAGACCCGCACGAACATCTTGATGTTGTTGACATAGGACATCCGCCCGGTCTCCGATCTTCTGCGGTCATGTGCCGATCTTCTGCGATCGTTTGAAAGTGATCCGGCATTTGATGGAATTATCCGAAAAGCCGTGCCCCAGTATAGCTTTTTGACCCGGTATAGCTTTTTGAACAGCCAGCGGAGAGGTGAGCCGATGTATGATTTCGCGGTGATCTGGGAATGGATCGAATTCGCGGTGCGCTGGACGCATGTCGTCACCGCCATCGCCTGGATCGGATCGAGCTTCTATTTCATCGCGCTGGATCTGGGCCTGCACCGCGACCGCAACCTCGCCTCGGGCGCCGATGGCGAGGAATGGCAGGTGCATGGCGGCGGCTTCTACCATATCCAGAAATATCTGGTGGCGCCTGCCGCGATGCCCTCGGACCTGATCTGGTTCAAATGGGAAAGCTACATGACCTGGATCAGCGGCTTCACCATGCTGGTGCTGGTCTATTACCTCGGCGCGGAGTTCTATCTGGTCGACCCGAACGTGATGGAGCTGGAGATCTGGCGGGCCATCGCGCTTTCCATGGCCTCGCTCGCCTTCGGCTGGATCGCCTACAACACGATCTGCAAGCTCTTCGTGAACGCCAACCAGACGGCGGTGATGGTGGCGCTGTTCGCGGTGCTGGTGGCGATGTCGTATTTCTACACCTCGGTCTTCTCGGGGCGGGCGGCGCTGCTGCATCTGGGCGCCTTCACCGCGACGATCATGTCGGCGAACGTGTTCTTCATCATCATGCCGAACCAGCGCATCGTGGTGGCCGACCTGAAGGCGGGCCGCAAGCCCGACCCGAAATACGGCAAGATCGCCAAGCAGCGCTCGACCCACAACAATTACCTGACGCTGCCGGTGCTGTTCCTGATGCTGTCGAACCACTATCCGCTGGCCTTCGCCACGCCCTACAACTGGGTGATCGCGAGCCTGGTGTTCCTGATGGGGGTGACGATCCGGCACTGGTTCAACACCCGCCACGCGCGGAAGGGCAATCCGCACTGGACCTGGGCGGCGACGGTGCTGCTGATGCTGGCCATCGCCTGGCTGTCGAGCTTCCGCCACGAGGCTCCGGCCGAGGAACAGGCGGCGCTGGGGCGCGAGGCGATGCGCTACGCCGCCGCGCCGGGGTTCGAGCAGGTGACCTCCATCGTGCAGGGCCGCTGCTCGATGTGCCACGCCGCCGAACCGGCCTGGGAGGGGATGCACTGGCCACCGAAGGGGGTGATGCTGGAAACGCCCGGGCAAATCGCGCATGAGGCGCGGCGGATCTATGTGCAGGCCGGGGTGAGCCACGCCATGCCGCCGGCCAATCTGAGCTATATGGAACAGCAGGAGCGCGACCTGATCGCGCATTGGTTCGAGACGGCCGGCGGGACGGGGAGCGGGATCTAG
>JBDHSR010000181.1:0-6977 GCA_039808305.1 Gemmobacter sp.
GACCCGGATGCGCATCCTGCTGGTCGAGGACAACCTGTCGCTGTCGGAGGGGCTGGCCACGCTCCTGCGCCAGTCCGGCTATGCGGTGGACGTGGTGCATGACGGCGCCTCGGCCGAGGCGCTGGCGGCGGCGGAAAGCTTCGATCTGGTGATCCTCGACCTCAACCTGCCGCAGATGGACGGGCTGGAGGTGCTGCGCGCCATGCGGGCGCGGCGCAACCCGGCGGCGGTGCTGATCCTGACCGCGCGCGGCACGCCGGAGGAACGGGTGAAGGGCCTCGACCTCGGCGCCGACGACTATCTCATCAAGCCCTTCGACATCGGCGAGTTCGAGGCGCGGGTGCGTTCCCTCCTGCGGCGGCAGGCGGGGCTGAAGACCTCGACCGTGGCTTTCGGCGATCTGGTGTTCGACCTCACCGCGCGCAGCTTCGCGGCGGCGGGCGAGCGGCTGGACCTGCCGGCGCGCGAACGGGGCCTCTTGGAACTGCTGATCCTGCGGGCGGGCAAGGTGGTGACGCGCGAGGCCATCGTGCAATCGCTCACCTCGCTGGAGGATGACCTCTCGCCCAACGCCATCGAGCAATATGTCAGCCGGCTGCGCAAGCGGCTGATGCCGCTGGGCCTGACGGTGCGCACGGCGCGGGGCCTCGGCTATTTCCTCGACCGGGCGGAACGGTGAGCGCGCGCTTCGCCTGGTCGCTCCGGCGGCGCCTGCTGGCCTGGCTCCTGATCGCGACCGCCGTGATGGGGGTGGTGGCGCTGGCCGATACCTGGCGCGAGGCGCTCAGGACCGCGACGGCGCTGGCCGACCGGGTGCTCGCCGGATCGGCGCTGGTGATCGCGGAACGGGTGTCGCTGGGCGAGGACGGGGCGCTCATCATCGACATCCCTTACGGCGCGCTGGAAATGCTCAGCTCCGCCGCGCAGGACCGGGTGTTCTACCGGGTCGACGGGCCGGGCGGGCAGGTGGTGACCGGCTATCCCGACCTGCCGGCCGCCCCGGCGGTGCAGGGCGGCGAGCCCGCCTTCGCCGACGGCCTGTTCCAGGGCGTGCCGGTGCGGCTGGCGAGCCTGGCGCGCGGCGCCTCCACCGGCATCGACGAGCTGCCCTTCGTGGTCACGGTGGCCGAGACGACGCAGGCGCGCGAGGCGCTGACCCGCGCCATCCTGCTGCATTCGGCGCTGCGGCTGGCGGGGATGATCCTCGGCGCGGCGGGCATCGTCTGGGTGGCGGTGACGATCTCGCTCCGCCCGCTGAACCGGCTGGGCGAGGCCATCGCGGAGCGCAGCCCCGATGACCTGAGCCCGATCCGCACCGCGGTGCCGAGCGAGGTGCGCGGGCTGGTGGAGACGGTGAACTCCTTCATGCGGCGGCTGAAGGCGGCGCTGGACGGGCTGCGCCATTTCACCGGCAATGCCGGGCATCAGTTGCGCACCCCCCTCGCGGTGGTGCGCACGCAACTGGCGCTGGCCAGCCGCGCCGCCACGCTGGCCGAGGCGCAGGAGGCCGCCGCCAAGGGCGACGCCGCCGTGGCGCGGGCCGAGCGCATCCTCGCGCAGCTTCTGCTGCTGGCGCGGGTCGATGTGGCGGAACCGGCGGCCACGCCGCTCGACCTCGCCGCGCTGGCGCGGGAGCGGGCGGCGGATCATGTCCCCGCCGCCGCCGAGGCCGGGATCGACCTCGGCTATGAGGGCGAGGCCGCGCTGACCATCCGGGCCGAGCCGCTGCTTCTGGGGGAATTGCTGTCGAACCTGATCTCCAACGCCATCCTCCATGCCGGGCGCGGCGCGGTGGTGACGGTGCGGGCGCTGCGGCAGGACGGGGCGGCGGTGCTGGAGGTCGAGGATGACGGCCCCGGCATCGCGCCCGAGGCGCGCGCCGCGCTGCGCAGCCGCTTCGCGCGCGGCGGCGGCGCCAGCCCCGGCATGGGGCTGGGCCTGCCCATCGTGGAGGAGATCGCGGCGCTGTTCGGCGGAACCCTGACGCTGGGCGAAGGCGGCGGCGGGCGGGGCCTGCTGGTGCGCGTGGCCTTCCCCGCCGCCTGAGCCTCAGCCCCGCGCCAGAACGGCGCGGATCTCGCGCGCGACGGCGGCGGGCTGTTCCAGCGTCGGGAAATGCGTCTCGCCGGGCAGTTTCACCGGGTTATACCAGTCGTTCTGCGCCGCGAAGTCCTTCTGCGCCTGATGATAGTCCTCCTCGAAGGGCTGCGAGAAGATATGCGTCACCCCGCGCCGTTCCTTCATCGCGGCCATCCGGTCCATCGGGCAGCCCCAGCGCGCATAGGCCGCCGCGATCTCGCGGCAGGACCGCGCCCACATGTCGAAATCATAGCCTGCCATCTCGACCGCGACATGTTCGATCACGTCGCGGTTCGTGGTGACGCCGATCCAGTAATCGAACAGGTCCTGCCGGCCTTTCAGCCAGGTCTCGCGGTCCTGGATCTCGTCCAGCGCGGTGAAGAAGGCGGCGACGGGCCGGGTCTGGATCCAGTCGATCACCACCGTCTGCGGGATGCGGGCGGGGCCGAGCCGGTCGGTCACCTCGATATTGGCCCAGCCGCCATGCGAGGTGGAGACCGGCAGCACCGTCTCCACCCCCAGCGCGTCGAGGAAGGCGACCAGATCGTCCGATTGTTCGGCGATGGTGAAATCCTGCGGCACGCCGCGATGCACGCCATGGCCGCGCCAGTCGAAATTGATCACCCGATGGTCGCGGGCCAGATCGGGGGCGAGGTCCTTGAACAGCCGGGCATCCTGGCACCAGCCCGAAAGCAGCAGCACGGCGGGGCCGGACCCCCGATCGTCATAGCTGAAATCGAGGCCGTTCAGGCGGATGGTTTTCATGGTGATCTCCCAGTGTTTCAGTTCTTGGCGGGCACATGCAGCGCGGTGCGCATCCGGCGGCGGCCCATCTCGGGCGAGCGGCCGGTGATCGCCATCACCTCGGCGCGCAGATCGTCCGGCCAGTCGTTCATGTCGCCCAGATGGACGGCGGTGTCCTGCGTGTGTTCGGTCAGCTCGCGCTCCTGCGCCTCCCAGTCGCGCAGCGCCTGCGGCATCGCGCCGGGGTCGGCGGCATCGGCGGCCAGCGCGAGGCTCAGCGCGTTCATCAGCGCGCAGCCGCCACCCTGGCCGAGATAGGGCGGCATCGCATGGGCGGCGTCGCCGATGATCGCCACGCGTCCCGCGCTCCACGCCTTCAGCTTCACCTCCTCGAAGCCGTCCCAGCGGCCGGCGCCGTCGAAATGTTCGATCAGCCCGGCGAGATGCGGGAAGCTTTCGGTCCAGAGCGCCTTGTCCACCGGGGTGGCCTGCGCCGCCGTGTCGCCGGTGGCGGAGCAAAGCGCGATATAGATGAAACGCTCGTCCACCGGGGTATAGAGGATGCGGCGGCGGCCCGAGAAATGCTCGACATATTTGTCGCGCTCGGCCTCGGGCAGCGCGTCGCGCGCGGCGGCGGGGATCATCAGCCGCACCGCCCCGTCGCCCAGGCCGCGGCGATGGCCGAGCAGCCCCAGCGAGTCGCGCAGCCGCGAATTGATCCCGTCGGCGCCGATCACCAGATCGGCCTCGCGGCGGCTGCCATCCTCCAGCAGCAGCACCCCCTCGGCCTCGGCCCCGATGGCGGCGGAGCCGGGGCGGATCTCCACCCCCAGCTCGCGGCAGCGGTCGGCCAGCGTCTCCAGCAGCGTCTCGCGCAGGATGGTGACCAGCGTGGCCTTGCCCGGCCCGTTCATCGGGATTTCCTCGGTCACCCGGTTCAGGTGGTCGCGCATCTCCATCACCGGCCCGTAATGGGCGCCGACGATGGCGCGCTCCTTCACCCCCACGGCGTCGAGGACATGGAGCCCGTTGCTCCAGATATAGATCCCCGCGCCATAGGTGCGCAGGGTCTCGGCCCGCTCGTGCAGCGTGACCGTCCAGCCGCGTTGCGCCAGCGCGGCGGCGGCGGTCAGCCCGCCGATCCCGGCGCCGGCGATCTCGGCATGGCGTTGTGGTGTCCTGGTCATCCTGATCCGCGCCCCATTCGCTTCCTGTCGCCCGCAGCCTGCGGCGGGCGGGGGCGGCGATGCAAATCGCAAGGTGTGAAGCTGGTATTCCGAAGCCGGATAGGGCGCGGGGCCTGCGGGGGCCGCTATTCCAAAACGTGATTCCTGAATATGGAAATTCGCGCTTTACCGCCCCCGAGGGTGGCCCGAGGATTTCGGCAAGGCCGCGTGTCGCAAGGCGCGAGCGATGGCGGCCACCCCACCCGCGCCCATGAACAGGGAAGACCTCATGCTGAACCACATGCTCCGCACCGCCTTGCCGGCTGCCACGGGCCTGATGCTGGCCACGGCCGCATGGGCCGAGGACCCGGTGAAGATCGGCTTCATCACCACGCTGTCCGGCCCCGCCGGTTATCTGGGCCAGGACCTGCGCGACGGCTTCGCGCTCGCCATCGAGATGGAGGGCGGCACGCTGGGCGGCAAGCCGGTGGAGCTGGTGGTCGAGGATGACGGGCTGAAGCCCGCCAATGCCCGCCAGAGCGCCGAGCGGATGCTGGAGGATGGCGTGAAGCTGTTCAGCGGCGTCGTCTTCGCCAATGTCGCCGGCGCGGCGGTGCCCGAGATCCTCGATGCCGGCGCCGTCTATATCAGCGCCAACACCGCCTCGTCGGATTTCGCCGGCAAGGGCTGCGCGCCGAACTATTTCGTCAGCTCCTGGCAGGATGACGGGCAGGGCGAAAGCGCGGGCGCGCTGGCGCAGGAGAAGGGCTACAAATCGGCCTGGCTGGTCGCGCCGAACTATCAGGCCGGGCAGGAGACGATGGTCGCCTTCAAGCGCTTCTTCAAGGGCGAGATCCTCGGCGAGGTCTATACCAATCTGGACCAGACCGATTTCGCCTCGGAACTGGCGGCGATCCGGGCGGCCAACCCGGAGGTGGTCTACGAGTTCGAGCCGGGCGGCCTCGGCATCGCCTTCATCAAGCAGTATCAGCAGGCCGGACTTCTGGGCGAGATCCCGCTCGCCGTGCATCCGGCCTCGCTCGATCAGGCGATCGTCGCGGCGGTGGGCGACGCGGCCGAGGGGCTGATGGTGACCAGCCACTGGAACAGCGATTTCGACAATCCGGTGAACAAGGCCTTCGTCGAGGCGTGGCAGAAGAAGTTCGGCGCCGAGCGGCCGATCACCTATTACGCGGCGCAGGGCTACGACGCGGCGCTGATGGCGGCGGAAGGGCTGAAGACCGCCGATCCCTCGGATGCCGAGGCGTTCCGCGCCGCGCTGCTGGCGGCCGAGATCCCCTCGGTGCGCGGGCCGTTCAAGTTCGGCAAGAACCAGCATCCGGTGCAGGACTGGTATGTGCTGCGCGCCGAGAAGAACGCCGAGGGCAAGATCGACCTGGTGACCGGCGAGAAGGTGCTGACCGGCCATGGTGACGTTTACGCCGCCGATTGCGGGCTGTGATCCGGCAACGGGCGGCGGTTTATTCCGCCGCCTGAAGCATCGGCGCGCGGGCCTGACGGGTGATCCGGCGCAGAAGCGTCAGGAACGCCTCCGCCGCCGGGCCGACCTCGCCGTCGCGGCGGCGCGAGACGCCCACCGCCCCGGCGGCGAGCGGCACCTGCCAGCCCAGTTCCACCAGCGTGCCATTGGCCAGATCGGTTTCCACCGCATGTTCCGGCACCAGCGCCACCATGTCCGACAGCGCGAGCAGGCCCCGGTTGAACAGGTAGGACACCGATTGCACCGTGCGGCGCGGCGCGCCGTGGCCCGCCTCCAGCAGCATGAGATCCACCTGGCGGCGCAAAGTGGTCTCGCCCGGCGGCAGGATCCAGCCGAAATCCAGCACCTGTTCCAGGGCCAGATGCGACAGGCCGTGCAGCGGATGGCTGGGCCGGGCGACGCAGATCACCCGCTCGTCGAACAGCGCCTCCTGCACCAGATCGGCGCGATAGCGCTGTTCCGACAGCCGCCCGACCACGAGGTCGAGATCGCCCGCCCGCAGCATCGGCATCAGATGGTCGTTGGTGCCCTCATGGATATGCACCATCAGCCCCGGCCGCTCCGCCACCAGCATCGACACCGCGCGCGGCAGCAGGTTGGCCGAGGCGGCGAGCAGCGTGCCCACCGCGATGCGCCCGCTGAACCCGTCGCGCAGCTCGCCGATCTCGTCCGCCGCGCGGGCGATCTGCGACAGGATCACCTGCCCCTGCCGGATCAGCGAGGTGCCGAAAGGGGTGGGGATCATGCCGCGATTGGAGCGTTCGAACAGCGCCACGCCCAGATCGGCCTCCAGCTCCTTGATGAGCTTGGTGGCGGCGGGCTGCGAGATGTTCAACTGCCGCGCGGCGTGCAGGATGCTGCGGAACTGGCCGACCGCGACCAGAAGCTGCAACTGCCGCAGCTTGAGCCGGGAGATCACCCGGTCCGCGAAATGGTCATTGGCTCGGGTCTGGGGCATGGCGGGCTGTCGCGTTGCTATTAGTAAATCATGTTCATTATTATTGATTCCGTCAAGCACGATATGGACGGCCTGTCCGGGCGCGACTAAGCGGAGGCGAAAGGAAGGGGGATGCGATGGCCCAGGTGAAGAAGCCCGAAGTGCGCGAGGCGATCCTGCTTTCGGCGCTGCGGCTGTTCGCGGAACATGGCTATCTGGCCACCACCATGCCGCGCATCGCGCGCGACAGCGGCGTGGTGGCGGGGAACCTCTACCGCTATTATCGGTCGAAGTTCGAGCTGTTCTTCGCGGTGCTGCATCCCTGGCTCGACCGTCAGCTCGATGGGCTGGAGGCGCGGCTGGCCGCGATTCCGGGGGCGGAGGCGCGGTTCCGCGCCATCCTCGGGTTCCTGTGGATCGAGTTGCCGCGCGCCGAGAACCGCTTCCTGCGCAACCTCGCCGAGGCGGTGGCGAGCCGCCGCCCCGAGGACGACTATTCCCGCGAGACGCTGGAGGCGACGCGGCGGCGGATCGAGGGTTTGCTCGCCGG
>JBDHSR010000182.1:0-6950 GCA_039808305.1 Gemmobacter sp.
GGCGATCCGCTCTAGAACCCGCAATAGTGCGGCAGGAGGCGACGATGGACCATTTTCTCTACCGGAACGGCAGCCTCCATGCCGAGGACGTGCCGCTGGCCGAGATCGCCGCCACCGTCGGCACCCCGTTCTATTGCTATTCCGCCGCCACGCTGACCCGCCATTACCACCTGTTCAAGGAGGCGCTGGATCCGCTGCCGAACCTGGTCTGCTTCGCCATCAAGTCGCTGAGCAACGTGGCGGTGCTGAAGCTGCTGGGCGATCTGGGCGCCGGGATGGATGTGGTCTCGGTCGGCGAATACCTGCGGGCCCGCGCGGCGGGCGTGCCGGGCGAGCGCATCGTGTTCTCCGGCGTCGGCAAGACGCGCGAGGAGATGCGGATCGCGCTGGAAGGCGGCATCCGCCAGTTCAACCTGGAAAGCGAGCCGGAGATGCGCGCGCTGTCCGAAGTCGCCACCGCCATGGGCCTGCGCGCCCCGGTCACGGTGCGGGTGAACCCCGATGTCGACGCGAAGACCCATGAGAAGATCGCCACCGGCAAGAGCGAGAACAAGTTCGGCATCCCGATCGCCCGCGCCCGCGAGGTCTATGCCGAGGCCGCCGGCCTGCCCGGCCTCGACGTGGTGGGGATCGACGTGCATATCGGCTCGCAACTGACCGATCTGGAGCCGTTCGGCCAGGCCTTCGACAAGGTGGCGGACCTGACGACCGCCCTGCGCGCCGATGGCCACGACATCCGCCGGCTCGACCTCGGCGGCGGCCTCGGCATCCCCTATACCCGCTCCAACGAGGCGCCGCCGCTGCCGCTCGATTACGGCGCGCTGGTCAAGCGCAAGCTCGGCCATCTGGGCTGCGAGATCGAGATCGAGCCGGGCCGGCTGATCTCGGGCAATTCCGGGGTGCTGGTCTCGACCGTGATCTGGGTGAAGAACGGCGAGGGGCGGGATTTCCTGATCCTCGACGCCGCGATGAACGATCTGGTGCGCCCGGCGATGTATTCGGCCCATCACGACATCGTGGCGGTGGCCGAACCCGCCCCCGGCGCGCCGACCCGGCCCTTCGACGTGGTGGGCCCGGTCTGCGAGACCGGCGACACCTTCGCCAAGGGGCGCGAACTTCCGCTGATGGCCGAGGGCGATCTGGTGGCTTTCCGCTCGGCCGGGGCCTATGGCGCGGTGATGGCGAACGAATACAACACCCGCCCCCTTGTGCCCGAAGTGCTTGTGAGGGACGATCAATTCGCCGTCATCCGGGCAAGGCCGAGCTATGACGAGATCCTGAGGCGGGATACGATCCCGGAATGGCTGTAACCACGCAGCCGGAAACGCGACGGAGGGGATGGAGCGCCACGCGCCGCCAGACGTGCTGAACCGCATCCGTTGGCCGCTTCGGCTGACCTGGGCGGGGCTGTGGGCGGAGCGTCTGTCCCGCGCCTTCTGGCCGCTCTGGACCATCGTCCTGCTGGTGCTCGCGGCGCTTTCCTTCGGCCTGCACGACACGCTGCCGCTGGAAGCCGCCTGGACTGGCCTCGTCGCCGCCGCCCTCGGCATCCTCTGGTCGCTCTGGCATGGCGCGCGGCGCTTCCGCGTCCCGCACCGGGCCGAGGCGCTGGCCCGGCTCGACGCCTCGCTGCCCGGCCAGCCGCTCTCGGCGCTTTCCGACGCGCAGGCGATCGGCGGCTCCGATCCGGCCTCGGTCGCGGTCTGGCAGGCGCATCGCGCCCGCATGGCCGCCCGCGCCGCAGAGGCGAAACCCGTCCGCCCAGACCTGCGGCTCGCCGCGCGCGATCCGTTCGGGCTGCGCTACCTCGCGCTGACGGCGGTGATCGTCGCGCTGATGTTCGGCTCGCTCTGGCGGGTGGCGACGGTGACCGGCCTCGCCCCCGGCCGGGCCGAGGCGATGATGAACGGGCCGAGCTGGGAGGGTTGGGCGCAGCCGCCGCTCCATACCGGCAAGCCCGCGCTCTATCTCAACGACATTCCGGCGGGCGGGCTGGACCTGCCGCGCGGCACGCGGGTGCAATTGCGGCTTTACGGCGAGGTCGGCACGCTGACGCTCGCGGAAACCGTCTCGGGCGCCACCACGCCGCCGCCCGCCTCGGACCTGTCGCAGCGCTTCGAGGTGATGCAGGACGGCGCCATCGCCATCAACGGCCCCGGCGGGCGGGAATGGAAGGTGGTCGCGCTGAAGGACGCCCCGCCCGCGATCCGGGTCACCGGCGAAGTGACGCGCGAACGCAACGGCAAGATGCGGCTGCCCTACGCGGTGGAGGACGATTACGGCATCGCCTCCGGCGCCGCGACGGTGACACTCGACATGGCCCGGCTCGACCGCCGCTACGGCCTCGCCACCGAACCGGAGGCCCGGCCGCCGCTGGTCATCGACCTCGCCTTGCCGATCAGCGGCAACCGCGCGAAATTCGAGGACGCCATCGTCGAGGACATCTCGCAGCATCCCTTCGCCAATATGCCGGTCCGGATCCGGCTGGAGGTGACGGACGCGGCGGGCCAGAGCGGCGCGGCCGATCCGATTTCGGTGATCCTGCCCGGCAAGCGCTTCTTCGACCCGCTGGCGGCGGCGATCATCGAGATGCGGCGCGACCTCTTGTGGAACCGCGCCAACGCGCCGCGCGCCGCGCAGATCTTCCGCGCCATCACCCATCTGCCCGACGACCTGATCCGCGACGAGGCGACCTTCGCGCGGCTGAAGGCCGCGATGGCGACGCTCGACACCAATGCCGCGACGCTGGCGCCGGAGATGCGCGACGACCTGGCGAAGGAACTGTGGGAGGTGGCGCTTCTGGTCGAGGAGGGCGATCTCGCCTCGGCCCGCGAGCGGCTGGACCGGGCGCAGCAGCGGCTGAACGAGGCGATCCGCAACGGCGCCGATCCGGCCGAGATCCAGGAGCTGATGGACGAGCTGCGCGCCGCGACCGACGATTACCTGCGCCTGCTGGCCGAGGAGGCGCAGCGCAATCCCGACAGCGAGATGGCCGAAAACCAGGAGCGGATGCAGATCACCGGCAACCAGATCCAGGAGATGATGGACGAGATCCAGCGCCTCATGGAAGAGGGCAAGATGGCCGAGGCGGCGCAGGCCATGGCCATGCTCCAGCAATTGCTGGAGAACATGCGGATGACCGAGGGCGGCGGCGATGGCAGCGGCCCGCAGATGCCGGGGATGAAGGGCCTGCAAGACACGCTGCGCGACCAGCAGGGCCTGTCGGACGAGGCGTTCCGGCAGTTGCAGCAGGGCGATCAGGGCCAAAGCCCGCAGCAGGGCCAGCCCGGCGAGGGCGAGGGGCAGGACGGCGGCGAGGGCGGCAGCCTCGCCGACCGCCAGCGCGCGCTGCGCGAGAAGCTGGACGGCCTGAACGGCCAGTCGCTGCCCGGCGCCGGCGCCGACAAGGGCCGCGGCGGGCGCGAGGCGCTGGACGACGCGGAACGCTCGATGGACGAGGCGGAGCGCGCGCTGCGCGAGGGCGACCTGTCCGGCGCGCTCGACCGGCAGGCCGAGGCGATGGAACGGATGCGCGAGGGGATGCGCCAGCTCGGCGAGGCGGCGGCGGAGGCGCAGCGGCAGGAACAGGGCGGCGACAGCCGGCAGGGCCGCGCCGATCCCGGCGGCCGGATCGACCCGCTGGGCCGCGAGTTGGGCAATGCCGGCCGCATCGGCTCGGATGGCAATCTCGGGCAGGGCAAGGATGTCCATCGCCGCGCGCAGGATCTGCTGGACGAAATCCGCCGCCGCGCCGGCGAGCAACAGCGCGCCGACAATGAGCGGGGCTATCTCAAGCGGCTGCTGGAGCTGTTCTGAGCCTCAGCCCTGAAGCGCATCCACCGCGCGCTGGATCAGCCCGTCCAGCCACAGCCTCGCCCCGTCCACCGCCGCGACATAGCCGTCGAGCGCCGGGGCCAGCCCCGGCATCTGCGCGGCGAGCCGGGGCGCCATCAGATAGGCCAGCACCAGCACCACCCCGATCAGCAGCGCCAGCACGAAGCCGCTGCGGAAGCCCGATCCGGGCCGCCCGTCGGCGGGCGCCATCGTCTCGGCCCCGGCGAAATCGCCGCCGGGCCGCAGGGTCGAGTTGATCTCCTCGATGTCGGGCAGCAGGTCGCGGCCCTTGGCCGGGCGCGGACGGTCCTCCGGCTCGGTGTCGATCTCGGCCAGTTCGGCGAGGCGCCGCGCGGCCTGGCTGATCGCCGCGGGCGTCGCGCTGTCCAGCCCGAGATCACCCTGGGTTTCCAGCGGCACGGCTTCCTCCCGCGCGCGGGCCTGCGTCTCGCGCTCGGCCTCCTCGCGCAGCACGGCGAGCAGGCTTTCGTCGAGGCCGCGCAGCGACGAGCCGGGCGCCGCCCCCTCGACCACCGGCTCCTCCGGTTCCGGCTCCGGTTCCGGCAGTTCCGCCTCGGGCACGGCGGGCATTTCCGGCGGCGGCTCGAACAGCTCCGCCTCCTCCGCCTCGGCCGCGAGGACATGCGGCGAGGGCTGGAACCAGGCGTGACCGCAGTTCGAGCATTGGACATCGCGCCCCTCGGGCGGGATCGCGTCCTCGGCCACCTCATATTGCGCATCGCAATTCGTGCAGATCAACCGCATCCGTGCACCGCCCCCGCTCCGGCCCGATATTCGTTTTTTGTAGCAACGATATGTCGCTTCTCCAAGTCCGGCGCCACCGGGAATTTGGCTTTGCGTCTTTTCGGCCAGTTGAATCCGCCGCGCGGCTGGGCGATTGTGCGGCGCGGGCGGGCAAGGGGCGCAGGGTGATTTCGTTCGAAAATGTAGCCTACAATTATGGCGGGGGCGAATTGCTCTCGGATATGAGCCTGCGCCTGGCGCCGGGATCGTTCCATTTCCTCACCGGCCCGTCGGGCGCCGGCAAGTCGACCTTCCTGAAGCTCTGCTATGCCGAGCTGCTGCCGACCGCCGGCCATGTCACCCTGTTCGACCGCGAGGTGCGCAGCCTCGACCGCGACGAGGTGGCGCGGATGCGCCGCCGCATCGGCGTGGTGCATCAGGATTGCCAGTTCCTCGACCATCTGCCGCTGGCCGCCAATGTCACCCTGCCGCTCACCGTCTCGCAGCGCGAGGTCGGCGGCGACGATCTGGGCGATCTGCTGGCCTGGGTCGGGCTGCGCCATCTGGCCGACGCGCTGCCGCCCTCGCTTTCGGGCGGCGAGCGCCAGCGGGCGGCGCTGGCCCGGGCGGTGATCGTCGACCCCGAGATCATCCTGGCGGACGAGCCCACCGGCAACCTCGACTGGGAGATGTCGCTGCGCCTGCTGACGCTGCTGGTGGAGCTGAACCGGATGGGCAAGACCATCGTCATCGCCACCCACGACCTGAACCTGATCCGGCAGGCGAAATCGCAGGTGGCGGCGCGGGTGCTGCGCATCCGCAACCGGCGGCTGCAACTGGCGGGGGCGGATCTGTGATGCTCGCCCATATCCGCGCGCTGCTGCAAGGCGACCGCCATGCCGACCGGGTGGTGCCGCCCTCCGGCCATACCGCCTGGCTCACCACCTTCACCGCCGGCGCGATGACCTTCCTCGCCGTCTTCGCGCTGGCGCTGTCGCTCGCCGCCGGGCGGATGGCGGATCGCTGGTCCGACGCGCTGGCCCGCACCGCGACCATCCGCATCTCCGCCCCCGCCGACCAGATGGAGATGCAGACCCGCGCCGTGCTCGACCTGCTGGCCACCACGCCGGGCGTGGCCGAGGCCCGGGCGCTGTCGGACCAGGAGCAGCGCACGCTGCTGGAGCCGTGGTTCGGCCCCGACCTGCCGGTGGACGCGCTGCCGATCCCCCGCCTCATCGAGATGCGGGAAACCGGCGACGGCTACGACGCCGAGGGGCTGCGCCAGCGTCTCGCCGCCGAGGCGCCGGGCGCGGTGCTCGATGACCACACCCGCTGGCGCCGCCCGCTCGCCACCGCCGCCGGGCGGCTGCGGTGGCTCGGCCTCGCCTCGATCCTGCTGATCGGCGGCACCATGGCCGCGATGATCACGCTGGCCGCCAATGCCGCGCTCGCCGCCAATGCGCAGGTGATCCGGGTGCTGCGGCTGGTCGGCGCCCGCGACGCCTATATCGCCCGGGCCTTCGTGCGCCGCTTCACCCTGCGCGCCTTCGGCGGCGCCGCGGCCGGCGCGCTGGCCGGGATGATCGGCGTGGCGCTGCTGCCTTCGGCCGATGCCGCCGGCGGTTTTCTCACCGGGCTCGGCTTCGCCGGCTGGGGCTGGCTCTGGCCGCTGGCGCTGCCGCCGCTCGCGGCGATGGTCGCCTTCGCCGCCACCCGCACCGCCGCCTTCAAGAAACTGGGAGAGCTGACCTGATGCGCCGCATCCTGCCGCTGCAATGGCTGCTGTCGCTCGTCTTCGTCGTGCAGATGTATCTGGCGATGCTGGTGATCGGCCTCGTCTTCCTGATCCCGGCGCTGATCGACCGCCGCCATGCCCATACCGCCTGCCGCGGCTTCTGCGCCTGGGTGCGGGTCTCGCTGGCCGCGCTCACCGGGCTCCGGACCGAGGTGCGCGGGCCGGTGCCGCAGGGCGAGGCGCTGGTCGCCGCCAAGCATCAGAGCTTTCTCGACATCATCCTGATCTTCGGCGCGGTGCCGCGCGGCAAGTTCATCATGAAGAAGGAGCTGGTCTGGGCGCCGATCCTCGGCTGGTACGCGCTGCGCATCGGCTGCGTGCCGGTGGATCGCGGCAAGCGCGGCGCGGCGATCAGCCGCATGATGGCCGATGTGAAATCGGGGGCGAGCCTGCCGGGGCAGCTCATCATCTATCCGCAGGGCACCCGCGTGCCGCCGGGGGAGAAGAAGCCCTACAAGGTGGGCACGGCGCTGCTCTACAACCAGCTCGGGCAGGATTGCGTGCCGGTCGCCACCAATGTCGGCCTGTTCTGGCCGAAGCGCGGCATCCTGCGCAAGCCGGGGCTGGCGGTGGTGGA
>JBDHSR010000183.1:0-6889 GCA_039808305.1 Gemmobacter sp.
CTCATGCCCCGCGCGGGTTCACCAGCCGGCCCATCACGTCCGGCGCGGTGATGCTGCCGAGCGTGGCGCCGTTCTCGGTCACCGCCAGCTCCCCGGCGCCGTCGCGCAGCATCTCCATCACCGCCTTCACCGGCGTCTCCGCCGTGATCGACCGGCCGGCGGCCGAGGCGCCGGGGCGCATCACGTCGCGCGCGGTCAGCACCGAGAGCGGGTTCATATGGGCCACGAACTCGGCCACATAATCGCTGACCGGATTGGCGATGATCTCGCGCGCGGTGCCGCATTGCACGATCCGCCCGCCCTCCATCAGCGCGATACGGTTGCCGATCTTGAACGCCTCGTCGAGATCGTGGCTGACGAAGACGATGGTGCGCTTCAGCCGCGCCTGAAGATCCAGCAACTCGTCCTGCAACTTCGCCCGGATCAGCGGGTCGAGCGCCGAGAACGGCTCGTCCATCAGAAGGATCGGCGCTTGCGTCACGAAGGCGCGGGCGAGGCCGACGCGCTGCTGCATCCCGCCCGAGAGATCGCCCACCTTGCGCTCGGCCCATTGGCCGAGGTTCACCAGTTCGAGCTGCTCGTCCACCGGCTTCTTCCGCGCCTCCGCCGACATCCCGGCGAGTTCGAGGCCGAGGCCGACATTCTCGCGCACCGTCCGCCAGGGCAGCAGGCCGAATTGCTGGAACACCATGGCGATGCGCGACAGCCGCAGCCGGCGCAGCGTCTCGGGATCGGCCTTCGTCACCGAAACCATCCGGTCGCCATCCGACACCCGCACCTCGCCGCGCACCACCGGGTTCAGCGCGTTCACCCCGCGCAGCAGGGTCGACTTGCCGGAGCCGGAGAGCCCCATCAGCACGAGGATCTCGCCCTCCTCCACCGTGAGCGAGCAGTCATGCACGCCCAGAACCTGCCCGGTGGCGGCCTGCACCTCGGCTCGGCTCTTGCCCTGGTCCATCAGCGGCAGCGCCGCCTGCGGATCGTCCCCGAACACGATGGAGACGCGATCGAATTCGACAGCACTCATTTCCGCGTCACCCTCAGCATACGGTCGAGCATGATGGCCACCACCACGATGATGAAGCCCGATTCGAAGCCGAGCGCGGTATTGACCGAGTTCAGCGCCCGCACCACCGGCACGCCGAGGCCGTTCGCGCCGACCAGCGCCGCGATCACCACCATCGACAGCGACAGCATGATGGTCTGGTTCAGCCCGACCATGATCTGCGGCAGCGCCCAGGGCAGTTCCACCTTCCACAGCACCTGCCGCCCGGTGGCGCCGAAGGCGGTCGCGGCTTCCAGGAGCGGCATCGGCGTGGTGGAAATGCCGAGCTGCGTCATGCGGATCGGCGCCGGCAGCACGAAGATCACGGTGGCGATCAGCCCCGGCACCATGCCGATGCCGAAGAACACGATGGCCGGGATCAGGTAGACGAAGGTCGGCAGCGTCTGCATCAGGTCGAGCACCGGCGTCATCGCGGCATAGACCCTGGGCCGATGCGCCGCCCAGATGCCGATCGGCACCCCGATCCCCATGCAGACCACGCAGGAGGCCAGCACCAGCGTCAGGCTTTCGGTCATCGGCTTCCAGTAGCCCTGGTTCAGGATGAAGGCGAAGGCCAGCAGGACGAAGAGCAACACCTTCCAGGAGCGTTGCAGATACCAGGTGAGGGCCAGAAACACCGCCACCACCACAAGCGGATGCGGCGCCTGCAACAGCCACAGGATGCCGTTGATGAGGCCGTCCATGACGGCGCCCATCGTGTCGAACACCGGCTTGAGATGCACCTTCATCCAGTCGAAGGAGATCTTCGACAGTTTTCCGAGCGGCAGTTTGTTATCGGTCAGCCATTCGAGCGTTTCTGCGATCAGTATGCTGGGCAAGTAAAGCACGGTCAGCAGCCAGTCGGGCATCCGGCCCCATCCTTTCAGGTAAAGAAGGGCGCCCCCGTCGGGAGGGCGCCCGAGGGATCACAGGCCGAGCGCCGATTTCACCGCGGCGAGACCCTCGCCGCCATCCTTGGCGGTCACGCCGTCGAGCCAGGGGCCGAGCGTGTCGGGATTGGCCTTGAGCCAGGCGCTGGCCGCCTCTTTCGGATCGGTGCCGTCATTGAGGATGGCGCCCATGATCTCGTTCTCCATCTGGAGCGAGAAGGCGAGGTTCTGGAGCAGCTTGCCGGTATTCGGGCATTCCGCGACATAGCCCTTGCGGGTATTGGTCGCCACGATCGCGCCGCCGAGATTGGGGCCGAAGAAGTCGTCGCCCCCGGTCAGGTAGGTCATCTTGAAATTGGCGTTCATCGGGTGCGGTTCCCAGCCGAGGAAGACGATGGGCTTCTGGCCGTCGGTCGCCCGCGCCACCTCGGCCAGCATCCCCTGTTCCGAGCTTTCCACCACGTTGAAGCCCTTCAGCCCGAAGGCGTCCTTCTCCACCATGTCGAGGATCAGCCGGTTGCCGTCATTGCCCGGCTCGATGCCGTAGATGTTGCTCTCCAGCGCCTCGGCGTTCTTCGAGATGTCGGCGAAATCCTTGATGCCGAGCGCGGCGCCGGCCTCGTTGGTGGCGAGCGTGTATTTCGCGCCTTCGAGGTTGGTGCGCACGGTGTCGACGGTGCCCGCCTCGCGATAGGGGGCGATGTCGGCCTCCATCGTCGGCATCCAGTTGCCGAGGAACACGTCGATGTCGCCCTCGGCGAGGCCGGCATAGGTGACCGGCACCGACAGGATCTTGGTCTCGGTCTCGTAGCCGAGCGCCTCCAGCACCACGCTCGCCGTGGCGGTGGTGGCGGTGATGTCGGTCCAGCCGACATCCGAGAAGGTCACCTTGTCGCAGCCGGCCGCATGGGCGGTGCCGGTGAAGGCGAAAGCCACGGTGGTGGCCAGAAGGGCGGTTTTGAACTTGGTCATGTCGACTCCCTGAGATCCGCGATTGGTGCGTTTTTTGTTGATTGACGGATCAATAAAAAACGCGCTACCCCGATTTGGCAAGAGTTTTTTGAGGGCCTCTGCCATGCCGAAGGTTGGAATGGAGCCTATCCGAAAGGCCGCGCTGGTCAAAGCGACCATCGTGGAGCTGGGCCGCGCCGGTTCGCTCGACGTGACGGTGAGCCAGATCGCGAAGCGCGCGGGCATGTCCTCGGCGCTGGCGCATCACTATTTCGGTTCGAAAGAGGACATTTTCCTTGCGGCCATGCGTCATGTGCTTTCGCTTTACGGCGCGGAAGTGCGCGGGGCGCTGGCGGCGGTGGACGGGCCGGAGGCGCGGCTGCACGCCATCATCCGCGCCAGCTTCACCCCCGGAAATTTCCGGCGCGAGGCGGTGGGGGCCTGGCTGAATTTCTACGTCCTGGCGCAGACGGCGCCGGGGGCGCGGCGCTTGCTCTCGGTCTATCAGGGGCGACTCAGGTCGAATCTGCTGCATTGCCTGCGCCCGCTGGTCGGCGCGCGGGCGGAGCGCGCGGCCGACGGGCTCGCGGCGCTGATCGACGGCGTCTATCTGCGCGAGGCGCTGAAGGAAGGCGCGCCCGATCCGGTCGCGGCGGTGGCCGTGGTGATGGAATTCGTGGCGGCGGAACTCGGGAAATCCAAGGGGAAGTGAGGGAACACGCGATGCGGGCACAGCCGAAGGCCAGTCATTTCGTCAATGGTGCTTATGTCGAGGATGCGGCGGGGGCCGCGATCGAGGTGATCTATCCCGCCACCGGCGAGGTGATCGCGCGCCTGCACGAGGCGACGCCGGCGGTGATCGACGCGGCGCTGGCCGGGGCGGCGGCGGCGCAACAGGCATGGGCCGCGACGAAGCCGGTGGAGCGCGCCCGCATCCTGCGCCGGGCGGTCGATCTGATCCGCGCCCGCAACGCCGAGCTTTCCGAGCTGGAGACGCTGGATACCGGCAAGCCGATCCAGGAAACCACGGTGGCCGACTGGCCCTCGGGCGCCGATGCGCTGGAATATTTCGCCGGGCTCGCGCCGACCGTCACCGGCGAGACCATGCCCCTGGGCGGCGATTTCGTCTATACGATCCGCGAGCCGCTGGGCGTCTGCGTCGGCATCGGCGCCTGGAACTATCCCAGCCAGATCGCCTGCTGGAAGGCGGCGCCCGCGCTCTCCTTGGGCAATGCGATGGTGTTCAAACCCTCCGAGGTGACGCCGCTCGGCGCGCTGAAACTGGCGGAGATTCTGGTCGAGGCCGGGCTTCCGGCGGGCCTTTTCAACGTCGTGCAGGGGCGCGGCGCGGTGGGGGCGGCGCTGGTCACCGATGCGCGGGTGGCCAAGGTCTCGCTGACCGGCTCGGTGCCGACCGGGCGCCGGGTCTATGCGGCGGCGGCGGAGGGCATCCGCCATGTCACGATGGAACTGGGCGGCAAGTCGCCGCTGATCGTGTTCGACGACGCCGATCTGGAAAGCGCCATTGGTGCTGCGATGCTGGGGAATTTCTATTCCACCGGCCAGATCTGTTCCAACGGCACCCGCGTCTTCGTGCAGAAGGGCATCAAGGACCGCTTCATCGCCCGGCTGGCCGAACGCACCGCCGCGATCAAGCTGGGTGATCCGCTGGACCCCGAGACCCAGCTCGGCCCGCTGGTCAGCGCGCAGCAACTCGACAAGGTGCTGGCCTATATCGAAAAGGCTAGGGCCGAGGGCGGGCGGCTGGTCGCCGGCGGCGCGCGGGCCGATCTGGAGCCCGGCTTCTACGTCCAGCCCACCGCCTTCGCCGACATCACCGACGACATGACGCTGGCTTGCGAGGAAGTCTTCGGCCCGGTCATGGCGATCCTTGATTTCGAGACCGAGGAAGAGGTGATCGCGCGGGCCAACGCCACCGAATTCGGCCTCGCCGCCGGCGTCTTCACCGCCGATCTCGCGCGCGGGCATCGGGTGGTGGCGCGGTTGCAGGCCGGCACCTGCTGGATCAACGCCTATAACCTCACCCCGGTCGAGGGGCCGTTCGGCGGCGTCAAGGCCAGCGGCGTCGGGCGCGAGAACAGCAAGGCCGCCGTCGAGCATTATACGCAGGTGAAATCCGTCTATGTCGGCATGGGGCCGGTGGACTCTCCTTACTGAGGCGAAGATGAGCAGCGATTACGTCATCGTCGGCGCGGGTTCCGCCGGTTGCGCCATGGCCTACCGGCTGGCCGAGGCCGGCCGCTCGGTCACCGTCATCGAGTTCGGCGGCACCGATGCCGGACCCTTCATCCAGATGCCCGGCGCGCTGAGTTACCCGATGAACATGCCGCGCTACGACTGGGGCTTCCAGACCGAGCCGGAGCCGCATCTGGGCGGCCGGGTGCTCGCCACCCCGCGCGGCAAGGTGATCGGCGGGTCGTCCTCGATCAACGGCATGGTCTATGTGCGCGGCCATGCCCGCGATTTCGACCATTGGGCCGAGCAGGGGGCGCATGGCTGGTCCTATGCCGATGTGCTGCCCTATTTCCGGCGGATGGAGCATTGGCACGGCGACAGCGGTGAGGCGGAGTATCGCGGCGACAGCGGGCCGTTGCACATCACGCGCGGCCCGCGCTCCAACCCGCTGTTCAACGCCTTCGTCGAGGCGGGGCGGCAGGCGGGTTACCCGGTGACCCAGGATTACAACGGCCGCCAGCAGGAAGGCTTCGGCGCCATGGAGGCGACGATCTGGAACGGCCGGCGCTGGTCGGCCGCCAATGCCTATCTGAAACCGGCGATCAGGACCGGCCGGGTGAAGGTGGAGAAGGGCTTCGCCCGCCGTGTGGTGATCGAGAACGGCCGCGCCACCGGGGTCGAGATCGAGCAGCGCGGGCAGATCGTCACCATCCCGGCCCGGCGCGAGGTGATCATCGCGGCCTCCTCGATCAACTCGCCGAAGCTCCTGCTGCTGTCCGGCATCGGCCCGGCGGCGCATCTGCGCGAGCTTGGGGTTCAGGTCTGGGCCGACCGGCCCGGCGTCGGCCAGAACCTTCAGGACCATCTGGAGCTTTACCTGCAATTCGCGGCGAGCCAGCCGGTCACGCTCTACAAATACTGGAACCTCTGGGGCAAGGGGCTGGTGGGGGCGCAATGGCTGTTCACCCGCAAGGGTATCGGCGCGTCGAACCAGTTCGAAAGCTGCGCCTTCATCCGCTCGAAGCCCGGCGTCGATTATCCCGACATCCAGTATCACTTCCTGCCGATCGCGGTGCGTTACGACGGGCGCGCGGCGGCGGAGGGACATGGTTTCCAGACCCATGTCGGCCCGATGCGCTCGCCCTCGCGCGGCTCGGTCAGCCTGCGCTCGGCCGATCCGCGCGTGCCGCCGAGGATCCTGTTCAACTACATGAGCCACGAGGCCGATTGGGACGATTTCCGCCGCTGCATCCGCCTCACGCGCGAGATCGTCGGGCAGGAGGCGTTCCGGCCGTTCTACAAGTCCGAGATCCAGCCGGGCGTGAGCCTGCAATCCGACGACGAGCTGAACGGCTTCATCAAGGAACATGTGGAAAGCGCCTATCACCCCTGCGGCACCTGCCGGATGGGGGCGGCGAGCGATCCGATGGCGGTGGTCGATCCCGAGGCGCGGGTGATCGGGGTCGAGGGGTTGCGGCTCGCCGACAGCTCGATCTTCCCGCGCGTGACCAATGGCAACCTGAACGGGCCGTCGATCATGACCGGCGAGAAGGCGGCGGACCATATCCTCGGCCGGCAGATGCTGGCGCCGTCCAATCTGGAACCCTGGATCAATCCGGGCTGGCAGGTGAACCAGCGGTAGGGGAAGGGGGCCGCGATCGGGTGGCCCGTCATCCCACGCAACAGAGGGCAGCGCCCGACCGCCGGGTGGGCGCTGCAACGACTGTGGTCGCCGCTTTATGGTGAAGCACCGCCTAACCCCGATCTCCGCGCCAGCGTCCCCGAAGCGCCCGCCCGAGGGGGCGGT
>JBDHSR010000184.1:0-6853 GCA_039808305.1 Gemmobacter sp.
GGGTCGAGCACGCCCGCGACCTCCATCACCCCGTTCAGCACCTTGCGGTTGTTGATCCGCACGATGTAGTCGCCGCGCGGAATGCCCACCACCTCCAGCGCGTCCGAGAGCATGGCGCAGATCTCGGCATCCGCCGCCACGGTGGGGCTGCCCACGGTATCGGCATCGCATTGATAGAACTGGCGGAACCGCCCCGGCCCCGGCTTCTCGTTGCGCCAGACCGGGCCCATGGCGTAGCGCCGGTAGGGCGAGGGCAGGTCGTTGCGGAACTGCGCCGCCACCCGCGCCAGCGGCGCCGTCAGGTCGTAGCGCAGCGCCAGCCATTGCGCATCCTCGTCCTGCCAGGCGAAGACGCCCTCGTTCGGCCGGTCCACGTCGGGCAGGAACTTGCCCAGCGCCTCCACCGTCTCCACCGCGCTGGTTTCCAGCGGATCGAAGCCATAGGCGTGGTAGACCCCGGCGATGCGGTCGAGCATCGCCTTGCGCTCGGCGACCTCGGCCCCGAAATAGTCGCGGAAGCCCTTGGGCGGCTCGGCCTTCGGGCGGCGGGCGGGTTTGTCCTTGGCGGGTTTGTCCTGCGACATGGGCGGCCTCGCTTGCAATCGGGTCTGCCTTAGCGGATGGGACATTTCGGGACAAGTGGAGGCGGGATATGGAACGGCTGGTGCTGCTGGAGGAACAGATCGCGCATCTGACGCGGATGGTGGAGGATCTGTCGGATGTGGTGACCCGGCAGGGGCGCGAGATCGCCACCCTGTCGCGCCGCGTCGGCCTGCTGCTGGAACGCGAGGCGGAGCGCGAGGCCGAGGGCGGCGCGATCCCGCTGGCCGACCAGAAGCCGCCGCATTGGTGAGGGCTTGCGTCCGGCGCCGGGGAGTGGTGATTTCCGCCTCATGGCGCTGCATTACCTGATCCCCCGCGTGATCCTGACGCTGAGCATCGGCTGTCTCGGCGGGCTGACCGGGCAGGCCCTGGGCCTGCCGCTGGGCGTGCTGCTCGGCTCGCTGGTGGCGGTGGCCGTGGCGGCGGCTTCCGGGTTGCGGATCGGCGCCATCGGCATCGCCTTTCCGCAGCGGCTGCGCAACGGCTTCGTGCCGGTGATCGGCGTCGGCATCGGCGGCTCTTTCACGCCCGAGGTGGTGGCGCAGATGCCGGGCTGGTGGCCGAGCCTGCTGGCGCTTTGCGTCTTCCTGCCGGTGGCGCATCTGTCGGGTTACGCGATCTATCGCGCCGGCGGATTGCCGCGGGCCGAGGCGTTCTTCGGCGCGGTGCCCGGCGGGCTGATCGAGAGCGTGACGCTGGGCGAGGAGGCGGGCGCCGATGTGCGGATGCTGGTGCTGCTGCAATTCCTGCGGCTGATCCTGACCATCGTCGCGGTGCCGCTGATCTTCTGGGCGTTGACCGGCCATGCGGTCGGCTCGGCCTCGGGCGCCTCGCTGGGGCAGCGGGCGGCGCTGGGCTGGCGCGACGCGGCGGTGCTGGCGGCGGCCGGGGGCTTCGGCTACTGGCTGGGCAGCCTGATGCGCCTGCCCGCGCCGGTGATGACCGGGCCGCTGATCGCCTCGGCCGCCGTGCATCTGATGGGCTGGGCGCATGGCGTGCCGCCGGGCTGGGCGGTGGCGGCGACGCAGATCGTCATCGGCACGGCGCTCGGCGCGCGCTTCGCCGGGATGCGGGCGGCGATGCTGCGCCGGGGCTTCCTGCTGGCCGGGGCGAATGTGGCGGTGGCGCTGGTCATCGCCTTCGGCTTCGCGCAGGCGCTGACCCGCGCGACGGGGGAGCCGGCGACGGCGGTCTTCCTCGCCTTCGCGCCGGGTGGCGTCGCGGAGATGAGTCTGGTGGCGCTGAGCCTTCAGGTCGGCATCGTCTACGTCACCGTCCATCACGTCGCGCGCATCGTGCTGAGCGTGGTCTTCGCCCGGCTGGGCGCGCGCTGGCTGATGGCGCGGCGGGGCTGACGGGCCATGCTGCGCCTGCAAAAAGGGCGGTTTCGGCGGGGCCTTGCGGGCGGGCGGGCAACAGCCGCGCAGAATCCTGCCACGCCGCCGCCCAAACCCGCAGAGCACCTTGCAAAATCTCCGGCTTGCCCGATATAGGAGCGCGAGACGGGCCCGCCCCTCGGCGGGCCGAAAACGCTGGGTTTTCTGCCATGTATCTCGGCTCCGATGCCGTGCGACCCCTCTCCCGCCGCGCGCTGATTCTCTCGGCGGCCTCCGGCGCGGCGCTTGCCGCCTCCGGCCTGGTGAAATCCCCGGCATTCGCGCAGGACGCGGCGGCCCCGGCGGCCGATGCTGCGGCGCAGCAATTCAGCTTCGACCTGCTCACCCGGTCGATGAAGGACAAGGCCGCGCTGCCCTATGTGGCGCCGGAAAAGATCGGCGGATTCTTCGCCGGGCTGAAATACGACGACTACCGCCTGGTCAGCTACGATCCCGAGCGCGCGCGCTGGCGCGACGCGAAGGACGGCCAGTTCCAGCTGCACGCCTTCCCGATGGGCTGGCTGTTCAGCGAGCCGGTGCGGATGTACGAGGTGCAGGATGGCGTCGCCTCGGAAATGGTGTTCACCACCGACGATTTCCGCTTCCTGAACGAGCTGGCCGCCAAGGTGCCGGCGGGCGAGAAGATGCCGGGCGTGGCCGGGTTCCGGCTGCATTACCCGCTGAACCGGCTCGATGTGATGGACGAGGTGGTGGCCTTCCTCGGCGCCTCCTATTTCCGGGCGCTGGGCGAGGGGTCGGGCTACGGCCTGTCGGCGCGCGGCCTCGCGCTCAACACCGCGACCGACACGGCCGAGGAATTCCCGCGCTTCTCCGCCTTCTGGATCGAGCGTCCGGCCCCCGGCGCGCGCGAGGCGGTGGTGCATGCCGCGCTGGAATCGCCCTCGGTCACCGGCGCCTATCGCTTCGTCATCCGCCCCGGCGCCGAGACGGCGATGGAGGTGACGGCGCGGCTGTTCTTCCGCGCCGATGTGGCGCAGCTCGGCATCGCGCCGCTGACCTCGATGTATCTGTTCTCGGAGCGCAACCGCCACAGGTTCGACGACTATCGCCCGCAGGTGCATGACAGCGACGGGCTGCGCATCACCCGCGCCGATGGCGACGTGCTGTGGCGGCCGCTGAACAACCCGCCGCGGCTGGCCGGCTCGCATCTCGCGGAAAGCAGCCCGCGCGCCTTCGGCCTGCACCAGCGCGACCGCGACTTCGCGCATTACCAGGACGCCGAGGCGCATTACGAGCGCCGCCCCTCGCTGGAGGTGGAGCCGGTGGGCGACTGGGGCCGCGGCACCGTGCGCCTTGTCGAGATCCCGTCGGATCTGGAGGTCAACGACAACATCGTCGCCTTCTGGGTGCCGGAGGGCGCCATCAAGGCCGGCGACATGCGCGAATTCTCCTATCGCCTGCGCTGGGGCAGCCTGCCGGTCGAGGATCGCGACGACATCGCGCATGTGCTGGAAACCCGCTCCGGCGTGGGGGGCGTCTCGGGCGTGGAAAGCGCCGAGAACACACGGAAATTCGTGGTCGATTTCACCGGCGGCCCGCTCGATCCGCTGCCGGCCGACGCGCCGCTGGAGCCGGTGGTGACCGTGCATGGCGGCGAGATCACCGCGCAGAGCTTCCAGCGCGTCTGGGGCTCCGACATCTGGCGGCTCGCCATGGATGTGAAGACGGAAGAGGGGGGCACCGTGGAACTGGTGGCCCATGTCGCGGGTTACGGTCGCAAGCTGACCGAGACCTGGCTCTATCAATGGATCAATGCGTGATGCGGAATATCGGCACTCTTACCACCTCCGAGATCGAGGTTCTGGTGCGGGAGCAGGGCGCGCTTCCCGCCGCCCCGCTGGTCATGCCCAAGCAGGTTCTGGAAACCTCTCACGCCGGCTGGCTGCGCGCCGTGCTGGCGCGCCTGCCGCTGGGGACCGCGCCGCGCCAGGAGCTGTGATCCATGACCGCCCCCGAGGCGCGCGCCGGGGCGTCGCCTGACACGGCCGCCCTGCCGCGCGGGGTGGCCATCGTGCTCAGCCTCCTGGCCGGGGCGGGGGCCTTCATGCTGTTTCTCCAGTTCGGCATGTCGGACGGGCTGGATTTCATCGACATCGCGCGCGCCGGCCTCATCCTGATCTCGACATGGTGGCTCGCCTGGGGCGCGGTGCAGGGGCTGATGGGCCTCACCACCCGCGCCGTGCCGCCGGCCGGCCTGGGCGGGGCGCCGCTCGGCAGCCGCACCGTGGTGCTGGTGCCGGTCTACAACGAGGATCCGGTCACCACCTTCTCGCGCATCGCCGCGATGGACGAGAGCCTTCAGGCCACCGGGCAGGGCGAGCGCTTCCACATCGCCATCCTGTCGGACAGCCGCAACGAGGCCATCGCGGCCCGCGAAGGCTTCTGGTTCCTGCGGCTGATGCAGGCGCGCGGCGCGCAGGGCCGGCTCTTCTACCGCCGCCGGTCCGACAACAAGGGCAAGAAGGCCGGCAATATCGAGGATTTCATCCAGAAATCCGGCGGGGCCTACGATTTCGCGCTGATCCTCGATGCCGACAGCCTGATGGAGGGCGAAACCATCGTCGAGATGGCGCGGCGGATGGAGGCGGCGCCCGATCTCGGCCTGTTGCAGACGCTGCCGGTGGTGACGCGGGCGGAAACCCGTTTCGGCCGCGCCATGCAGTTCTCGGCCGCCTTCCACTCGCCGGTCTTCGCGCGGGGGCTGGCGATGATGCAGGGCCGCACCGGGCCGTTCTGGGGCCACAACGCCATGGTGCGGGTGCGCGCCTTCGCCGAAAGCTGCGGCCTGCCGGAGCTGCGCGGCCAGCCGCCTTTCGGCGGCCATATCATGTCGCACGACTATGTCGAGGCCGCGCTGCTGGCCCGCGCCGGCTGGCGGGTGCGGCTGGACGACGATCTCGGCGGCTCCTTCGAAGAGGGGCCGGAGAACCTGATCGACCATGCCAAGCGCGACCGCCGCTGGTGCCAGGGCAATCTGCAACATGCCCGCCTGCTCGCCGCGCCCGGCCTGAAGCCGTGGAGCCGCTTCGTGTTCTTCCAGGGCATCATGGCCTATATCTCGCCGCTGTTCTGGATCGGCTTCATGCTGGCCTCGGTGGCCGCGCCCTATTTCGCGCCGCCGCCGGATTATTTTCCCGAACCCTACTGGCCCTTCCCGATCTTCCCGCAGGCCGAGACCTCCAAGGCCATCGGCCTCGCCATCGGGGTGTTCGGCCTGCTGATCCTGCCGAAATTCGCCGTCGCGCTGCATGCCGCGATGAGCGGGCGGGCCCGCGGCTTCGGCGGCGCGGCGCGCGCCTTCGCCTCGATGGGGGCGGAGCTGCTGTTCTCCTCGCTCACCGCGCCGGTGCTGCTGGCCTGGCAGACGCGCTCGGTGTTCCAGGTGCTGCTGGGCCGCGACGGCGGCTGGCCCACCAACAACCGGGGCGACGCGCGGCTGAGCGTGGCGGAGGCCTGGGCGGCAAGCCACTGGATCGTCACCACCGGGCTGGCCGGGCTCGCCGGCACCTGGGCGCTGGCGCCGGGCCTCGTGGTCTGGATGCTGCCGGTTCTGGTGCCGATGCTGCTTGCGCCGCTGCTGATAAGCTGGTCTTCCCGTCCGGCGCGGAGCGGGCTATTCCTCACCCCCACGGATTTCCGCGAGGCGCCGGTGATGCGGCGCCAGCGCGAGATCCACGAGCAGTGGGAGAAAGACATGGACGCGACCACGGAAGCCCCGGTTATGCCGGAGGCCGCGCATGCGGGGGCGTGACGCCGCCGCCCCGCCCGCCGCCCGTGCCGCCTCGACCCGCGATCCCCGGCTCGACGTGTTCCGCGGCCTGTGCCTGGCGATGATCTTCATCAACCACACGCCCGGCACGGTGTTCGAGCATTTCACCACCCGCAACTTCGGCTTCTCCGACGCGGCGGAGGCCTTCGTGCTGATGTCGGGCATCGCGGCGGGCATCGCCTATGGCAAGTATTTCACCGGCGCCTCGCCCGCCGCCTTCTGGGCCGGGACGGGGCGGATCTGGCGGCGGGTCTGGACGCTCTATCAGGTCCATATCCTCACCACGGCGATGGCGCTGGGGATCGCCGCCGCGACCGCCTATTTCTTCGGCGGGTTCGAGGCGATGCAGCGCAACGCCATCCGCTTCCAGTACCAGATGCCGCTGCAATTCCTGATCGGCATCCCGCTGCTGAGCCATCAGATCGGCTATGCCAATATCCTGCCGCTTTATGCCGTGCTGCTCTTCGTGGCGCCGCTGACGCTCTGGGCCGGGGCGCGCCGGCCGCGGCTGGTGATGGCGCTTTCGGTGCTGCTCTGGCTCGCCGCCGCCATCGTCTATTTCAACCTGCCCAACTTCCCGATGAATGGCGGCTGGTTCTTCAATCCGTTCAGCTGGCAGGTGATCTTCACGCTGGGATTGTTGAGCGGGCTGGCGATGCGGCGCGGGGAGAGCTTCGTGCCGCGCAGGGGCTGGCTGCTGGCGATCTGCGTCGCCTGGCTGCTTTTCGCGCTTCTCGCCGCGCGGAACAAGACGGTTTCGGACGGGCTGGGCCATACGCTCTATCTGGCGGCGGAATATCTGCATGCCCACTGGATCCTCGTCTCCTTCGACAAGACCTTCCTCGCGGCGCCCCGGCTGAGCCACGCGCTCGCGCTGGCCTATGTGCTGGCGAACTGGCCGCTGGTGCGGCGGCTCTGCGCCTGGCGCGGGGCGGCGCCCTTCGCCCTGCTGGGCCGGCACGGGCTGGCGGTGTTCGGGCTGGGCGTGGTGCTGTGCTATGCCGCGAACGGGGTGAAGCTGGTGGCGCCGCCGAGCCTCGCGCTGGATTGCGCGCTGATCGGCGGCGGGATCGCGCTGATGCTG
>JBDHSR010000185.1:0-6794 GCA_039808305.1 Gemmobacter sp.
CCCCTACCGCAACCAGAGCCGCACGCGGGAGGAGCGGCCCTCGGCATCCACCACGCTCAGCGTGACGAAACCCGCACTCGCCATCGGCAGCAGCGCCTCGCGCGCGCGCAGGCCGGTGCGCAGCGGCACGCCGTCGGCCAGCACGGTGAAGGGCGCCCGCCCGCCGCGCAGCCTGAGCAGGATCGCACCGTCCAGCCGCTCCACCTCCGCCCCTTCCGGCGGGAAGGTGACAACCGGGGCGCCCGCCACCTCGAAAGCCGCCGCGCGGGAACGGAAGCGGCGCAGCGGCTGCGGCAGTTCGGCGTTCGAGACCAGCAGCGCCGCCTTCGGCGCCGGCGGCAGCGGCGTCAGGCTGCGACCCATCCGGCCGATGGCCTGGAACAGCACCGGTGCTGCGGTATCGGCACCGAAGGCCCCCGGCACCGGCGTGCCGTCGGCCCGCCCCATCCAGACCCCCACCACATAGCGCCCGTCGAAGCCGATCGCCCAGGCGTCCCGGTGTCCGTAGGAGGTGCCGGTCTTGTAGGCCAGCCGGTTCGCCGGCGCGCCGGGCGGCGGCGGCAGGCCGGCGAGGATGTCGCCCACCTGCCAGGCGGCGACGGCGGAGACCACGCGCTGCCCCTCCGCCCCCTCGCCGGTATGGCGCAGGGGCAGGGCCACCCCGCCCCGCGCCAGCGCCGCGTAAAGCTGCACCATGTCGGTCAGGCTGACGCCCACGCCGCCGAGGCTGATCGCCAGCCCCGGCTCGTCGCCCTTCAGCACCGGGCTCATCCCGGCCCGCCGCATCGCGGAAAGCAGTTTCGCCGGCCCCAGCGCCTCGGTCAGCAGCACGACGGGGATGTTCAGCGATTGCTGCAACGCCTCGCGGATGCGGATGGTGCCGCGGAACAGCTTGTCGAAATTGCGCGGCGCATAGGTGCCGAAATTCACCGGCTTGTCGTCGATCATCGTCTCGGGATGGGCCAGCCCCTCGTCGAAGGCGAGCGCATAGACCAGCGGTTTCAGCGTCGACCCCGGCGAGCGCAGCGCGCGGGTCATGTCGACGAACCCCTGCCGCCGGTCGGCGAGGAACCCGGCCGAGCCGACCGAGGCGAGGATCTCGCCCGAGCGGTGATCGGCAGCGAGGATGGCGATCTGCATCCGCTCGCCCCGCCCCGCCACCGCGTCGCGCGCCAGTTGCTCCAGCGCCCTTTGCAGACCGGCATCCAGCGTCAGGCGGTGGCGCGGCTGGCCGGGATGCTCGCGCAGCACCCGGTCGGCGAGATGCGGGGCCAGCATCGGCAGCGGGCGGCGCGCCTCGGGCACCGGCTCGCCCAGCGTGGCGCGCTGCTCGCCGGTCAGCAGCCCGTCACGCAGGGCGCGCTCCAGCACCCTGCCCCGCGCCTCGGCGGCGCGGGCGGGATGGCGGTCGGGGCGGCGGCTTTCGGGGGCCTGCGGGATGGCGACCAGCAGCGCCGCCTCGGCCGGGGTCAGCCGTTTCGGCTCCTTGCCGAAATAGGCGATGGAGGCCGCGCGCACCCCTTCCAGATTGCCGCCGAAGGGCGCGAGATGCAGGTAAAGCTGAAGGATCTGCGCCTTGTCCAGCCGCGCCTCCAACGCCAGCGCCACCCGCATCTGCCGCAGCTTGCCCGCCACCTTGCCGGTGCCGCTTTCCTCCAGCAGCCGCGCCACCTGCATCGTCAGCGTGGAGCCGCCCGAGACCACCCGGCCGTTCCGCAGCGCCTGCGCCCCGGCGCGCAGCAGCGACCGCCAGTCCACCCCCGGATGCGTCCAGAACCGCTTGTCCTCATAGGCGATCAGCATGGCGATGTAATCGGCATCCACCTCGCCCGGCGTCACCGCCATGCGCCAGCGGCCATCGGCCACAGTATAGGCGCGCAGCAGCGCGCCATTGCGGTCCACCACCTCGACCGAGGTCGGCAGCGACAAGGGCGGCAGCTCGGTCGCCGCCACCCAGTCCCGCCCCCGGTCCAGCCCGGCCCCCGCCGCCCAGAGCGCGACGGCGAGGGCAAGAGGCCAGCGCGCCCGCATCACTCGGCGATCGTGATCCGGCCGGTGCCGCTTTGCGCGCGGTAGCTCGGGCGATACATGTCCTCGACCGAGGCCGAGGGATGGGTGAAGGCGCCCGGCGAGACCGCCCGCACGATATAGGCCAGCCGGAAGGGGGCGTTGTCGAAGCGGTCCACCGCGGTGATGAAGCGGTCCTGCCGGAACTCGCTATGCGCGGCGTCGGTCTCCAGCCCCAGCCAGTCCAGCGCCTCCAGACTGCCGCCGCCGATCAGGTTCGGGTTGTCGATCTCGAACCCCGCCGGCAGCGGGTCGTTCACGATCAGCCGCGCCTCGCCGCGCCCGAAGGGGGTGACCTCCAGCACGGTGACGAGCCGGGTGCCGACCGTCAGATCGTCGAGCGAGGCGGCCTCCCCCTCCAGCGTGTAATAGCTGCGGGTGATGGCGTAGCCGTTGCCGCCCGCGCTCAGCGGCTCCGACGGCTGGCCGTAGGTGGTGACGGTGAGGAAGGTCTTCGCCCCCCGGTTCGCCACCACGACCGGCGCGCCGCCATCCGGCAGCACCCGCACCAGCGGCCCGTCGACCGTCGCGCCGTCGATGGCGACATCCGCCCCCGCCCCGTCGATCAGCGCGTTGGAGGCGAGCAGCGTCCAGACGCTTTCCTGCGTCGAGAGCGCGTCGGTGGTGGCGATGCGCGCGACCAGTTCGTCGCGGTTCACCGCCTGCGATCCGGCCTCCACCGCCAGCGTCAGCACCGCCGCGCGGTCGCGCAGGTCGGTGCCGTAATCGGCGCGGAAGATCTGCTCCGTCTCGGGCTTCGCGCTGTCGAGCCGCGCCTGCGCCTTGCGGAACATGGCGTCGGCCCGCGACGGATCGCCATAAGCGGCCAGCGCCGCGCCAAGCTGCGCCTGCGCCAGCGCCGTCGGGAAGGCGTCGCCCTTCACATCGGCATAATAGCGCAGATCGCCGATGGCGGCCGCGCCTTCCCGCGCCAGAACCAGCAGCGCATAGGCCAGATCCTCGCCGCCCCGGTCGAAATCGGCGTAGTAGTTCACCTGATTGCGCAGATTGTCGAGCGCGTTGCGGAAGGCGAGGTCGGGCACCTTGTAGCCCTGCGCCCTCGCCCGCGACAGGAAGTCGCTGACATAGGCGTCGAGCCAGAGGTCCGAGCCGCTGCTGTCCGGCGCCGACCAGAGGCCGAAGGCCCCTTCGGCATTCTGGTTCTGGAGGATCTCGGTCACCGCCTGCTCGATGCGCAGCGCGATGTTGTCGGCCCCCTTCAATTGCATCGCCTGCGCCACCTGATCGAAATAGACCAGGGGCAGCGCGCGCGAGGTCATCTGCTCGGTGCAGCCGTAAGGGTAGCGGTCCAGCGCCTCCAGCAGGCCCGGCGCGTTCAGCCGGGCGATGGGGCCGATGGCGAGCGTGGCCTTGCCGGTGCCGGGAACGAGGCCGGTGAAGGCCGCCTGATCCAGCGTGAAGCTTTGCCCTTTGTCGAGGTCGAAGCGGCTGATCCGCGCCACCTCGGGCTCGTTGCCCTCGACCGGCAGCATCAGGGTCTTCACCAGATCCTTGCCGTCCGGCGTGGTCAGCGTCACCGTGACCTTGTGCAGCCCGGCGGAACTGGCGGAGACCGGAACGCGGACCACCCGCTTCTGCTTCTCGCCGAGGTCGATCTCGGCCGGCGCCGCGCCGAGGGTCACCCCGTCGCCGGCAAGCGCCAGCTTCATCCGCCCGGCCGGGCCGGTGGCATGGACGATCTCCAGCAGCACCCGGCTGTCATCCCCCGGCGCCATGAAGCGCGGCAGCGAGGCGGTGACCACCACCGGATCGCGCACCAGCACATCGGCATCGGCCTGACCCACGCCCTTGCCGGACCAGGCCACCGCCATCACCTTCACCGTGCCATTGAAGGCCGGCAGGTCGAAGGCGACCTTCGCGAGACCGTCGGGGCCCACCTGCACCGGGCCGGTGAAATAGGCCACCAGCTCCTCGGTGGGGGGCGGCGCTTGCAGCCGCGCCTGCGCGCCCGCGTCGCCGCCGGAGCGCACCTGCCCCTCGGCCCCGTTCAGCCCGTCGATCAGCCGGCCGTAAACGTCACGGATGCCGACACCCAGCTTGCGCTGGCCGAAGTAATAGGCCGCAGGATCGGGCGGCAGGAAGCCGGTCAGGTTCAGGATGCCCTGATCGACGGCGGCGACGGTGACGAAGGCGGTATCGCCCTCGGCCATCCCCTCCACCCGCACCGCGACCTCCAGCGGGCCGCGCGGCGCGGCTTCCGCCGGGGCCTCGACCGCGACCTTCAGCTTCGCGGCGCCGGGGTCGATGGCGGCATGGGCCAGACCCAGCGCACGGGCCGGATTGCGCCCCGCCGCCACATCCATCGGCCGCAGCACCGAGGCCGTGACATAGACCCCCGCGCCCCAGTCGTCGGTGACGGGCAGGTCGATCACATTCTCGCCCTCCGCCACATCCACCGCCTGCATGGAGACCAGCCGGTCGGCCAGCACCATCACCAGCGCCTTGCCCGCCGCGCGCGGCACCAGCCGCAGCTTCGCGGTATCGCCCGGCCGGTAGGCCGGCTTGTCGAGCGAAAGCTCCAGCGTATCGGGCGTGGCGGAGGTATCGGCCGGCGCATACCAGCCGGCATAGAAGGTGGTCGAGGTCTCGGCCGGCGTGCCGTCCACCCGGCTCACCGCCAGCTCGTATTCGCCCCATTGCACGGGGGCCGCGATCTCCACCGGCGCGCCGGCCAGATCGGCGGTGCCCTTGGCGATCCGGGTGCGGTTGGTCACCGGCTCCCAGTTCCACGAGCCGGAATATTGATACCACTGGTAATGCGTCTCGATCCGGTTCAACTCCCATGCCACCTGCATCGGCACCGGGGCGGCGCCCTCGCCCACCCCGATCAGCTGGAAGCGCGCCTCGCCATTCTCCGGCACCTCGCCGTCGAACATCGGCTTCACGCCGATCATCGGCGCGGCGGGGGCGAGGATGGTCTGCGCCCGCCGTTCCACCGGCCGGCCGGAGCCTTCGGCGATGCGCAGGGTGAACCGTGCCTCCAGCGGCTGGCCCGCCTCCTCGGTTTCCGGGATGGCGGCGAAGACCGTGGCCTTGCCGGCGGCATCGGTGCGGGTGCCCGGCTCGATCGCCTCCATCACCGCCGAGAAGGGCGCGTCGTGGCGGCCGAAGACATAGCCCGGGAAGCCGGGCAGTTCCTTGGCGGCGCGCAGCAGAACCTCGCCCTCGATCCCCAGATCGGCGCCGGGCGCGCCGAAGAGGTAATGCGCCTCCACCGCGAGCTCCGCCACATCGCCGGGCTTGAGCGGGGTCTCCGGCAGGTTCAGCGTATAGTCGATGCGTTCGGGCAGGAAATCCTCGACGAGGAAGGTCTGGCTCGCCAGCGCCGCCGCGTCGGGATCGGCAAAGACCTCCATCCGCCAGACGCCGCGCGGCGCGCTGCCCGCGATGGGCTGGGCGAAGACATGGCCGCCCTGCCCCGCGTCATTCGCCAGCATCCGGGCATATTCCACCCCGTCGGGCCGCTTGAAGACGGCGGTGAGCGGCAGCCCCTCCACCGCCTGCGCCTTCGGATCGCGGGTCAGCGCGGTGGCGAACACCGTCTCGCCGGCGCGATAGGCGCCGCGGTCGGTGGTGAGGAACACATCGACCGGCCCCGCCGCCTCGCGCCCCTCGACGCCCCGGTCCGACAGGTCGAATTCCGGATCGGTCAGCGACAGGAACGCGATGTCGTCCTCGCCCTCTTTCGCGACCAGCATGGCGGGCGCCTTGCCGCCGGTGCCGCGCGCCAGCCCGGCATCGAAGCGGACATGGCCCTGATCGTCGGTCTCGGCGCTGGCCAGAACCTCGTTGGCGCGGCTGAGCAATTCGACACGCACCCCCGCCCGCGCCCCGGCATCGGCGAGGCCGCGCACCAGCACATGCAAGCCGTCCGTCCCCGACAGCGAGGTCAGCCCGAGGTCGGAGACCACGAACCATTGCCAGGCCGCCGGATTCTCGTAGGGGTCCACCCCCGGCACGCTGGCCTTCAGCGCATAGATCCCGGCGGGCAGGCCCTTCAGCGCCTCGTCCATCGGCAGGCGGGTGGTGACATCGCGGTTCACCTCGCGCGCGACCGCCGCCGTGCCGTGCCAGATCTCGTCGCCGACTTCGGAAGAGAAGCTGTATTCCTGATATTCCGCGATGGGCGCATCCAGATAGCCGTTCTGCACCGACCGCAGGATGTTGCGGTCCGACACCCGGAACACCGCGAGATCCAGCTTGTCGGTATTCACCGTCACCACCGGCAGCGCCGCCTGCCCGGTTTTCGGCAGCAGATAGGCCCGGCCGGGGAAGCGCACGCCCGGCGCGCGGTCGCGGATATAGGCGCTGATCTGCACCGATTTCGCCAGTTCCTGCCCATCGGCCGAGGGCATCCCCTCGCGGAAGGTGAGCTGGTAGCGTTGCCCGTGCCTCACCCCCTCGACGCAAAGCTGCCGCCAGCCGCCGGGCTGCACGCTCAGCCCGCTTTCGGGCAGTTGCACATAGGGGGTGTAGTCCAGCCCCGATTCGACCAGATCCTCCGAGACGTTGACGCAGATCCGGGGATCGGCATTGTCGCTCTGCACATCGGTTTCCAGAATGCGGAAGCCGTATTTCCCCGCCGCGTCGTCGAGCATCCGGGCGGTATCGTCGCGCGGCTGCACCCGCTGCGCGAGGCGGAGCGCCTTGACCATCTCTCCGCCCCGGCCCTGCGCCTCCAGCGCCAGCGCCATCTGCACCAGCGC
>JBDHSR010000186.1:0-6774 GCA_039808305.1 Gemmobacter sp.
CCTGCAACACAAAGCAAAACGCGATAGGAGACCACCATGCGTCACGCCCGCGGCTACCGCCGTCTGAACCGCACCCACGAACACCGCAAGGCGCTGTTCGCCAATATGTCCGGCTCGCTGATCGAGCATGAGCAGATCAAGACCACCTTGCCGAAAGCCAAGGAACTGCGTCCGATCGTCGAGAAGCTGATCACGCTGGCCAAGCGCGGCGATCTGCACGCCCGCCGTCAGGCGGCCGCGCAGCTCAAGGAAGACAAGCATGTCGCGCGCCTGTTCGAGATCCTCGGCCCGCGCTACAAGGAGCGTCAGGGCGGCTATGTCCGTATCCTGAAGGCCGGCTTCCGCTATGGCGACATGGCGCCGATGGCGATCATCGAATTCGTGGACCGCGATCCCTCGGCCAAGGGCGCCGCCGACCGCGCCCGGCTGGAAGCCGAGGAAGCCGCCGAGGATTGATCCTCCGGCCATCCCGCGATTTCCGAAAGGCCCGCCCCTCCGGCGGGCCTTTCGCATATCTGGCGCAAGCGTGAACGCGGCTCGCTTGCGGGACGGGGCGGTGCGGGCCATATCCTTGGACCAGACACGCGCCGGGAGATGCCGCATGATCCGAACCCGCCTGTTTCTCGCCGCCAGCCTCGCCCTGCTGCCCGCGCTGGCGGGGGCCGAGACCACCGTGCCGCAATCGCAGCAGCAGATCACGCTCAGCTTCGCCCCGGTGGTGAAGCAGGCGCAGCCGGCGGTGGTGAACATCTACGCCTCGATGGTGGTGGAAAGCCGCGAGACGCCCTTCGCGGGCGATCCGTTCTTCGAGCAGTTCTTCCGCGATTTCGGCCGCGCCACGCCGCGGGTGCAGAACTCGCTCGGCTCCGGCGTGATCGTGGCGCCGGAGGGGATCGTGGTGTCGAACTATCACGTCGTGGGCCAGGCGACCGAGATCCGGGTGGAACTGTCGGACCGCCGCGAATACCGCGCCCATGTGGTGCTGGCGGATGAGGAGGCGGATCTCGCAGTGCTGCAACTGGAGGGGGCGAAGGACCTCCCGGCGCTGGCCTTGCGCAATTCCGACGGGCTGGAAGTGGGCGAGCTGGTGCTGGCCATCGGCAATCCGTTCGGGGTGGGGCAGACGGTGTCCTCCGGCATCATCTCGGGCCTCGGGCGGTCGTCGCTCGCGGTGGGCGGCGGGCGCAGCTATTTCGTGCAGACCGACGCGGCGATCAATCCGGGCAATTCCGGCGGCGCGCTGATCGACATGCAGGGGCGGCTGGTCGGCATCAACACCGCCATCGTGACGCGGGGCGGCGGCTCGAACGGCATCGGCTTCGCCATCCCCTCGAACCTGGTGCAGAACTTCATCGAACAGGCGCGGGCCGGCGAGACCCGGTTCCAGCGGCCCTGGGCCGGGGTGACCGGGCAGGCGATGGACGCCGCGATGGCCGAGGCGATGGGCCTGCCGCGCCCGGAAGGGGTGGTGATCTCCAACCTGCATCCCGAAAGCCCGTTCGCGGCGGCGGGGCTTGCGGTGGGCGACGTGATCCTGGCGATCGACGGCGAGCCGACCGACAGCCCGCAAGAGGTGATGTTCCGCCTCGCCGCCATCGGCGTCGGGCGCGAGGTGACGGTGCGCTACCTGCATCGCGAGGCGCAGGAGGAGGTGCGGCTGACCTTGAGCCCGCCGCCCGACCTGCCGCCGCGCGACGAGACCCGGCTTCAGGGCGACACCGTGCTGCGCGGCCTCACGGTCGCGCGGATCAACCCGGCGGTGGCGGCGGAGCTCGATCTGCCGGACGGGCTGACCGAGGGCGTGGTGGTCACCGCCGCCGAGGACCGCGCGGCGCGGGCGGGGCTGCGGCCCGGCGATGTGCTGGTGGCGATCAACGGTACGGCGGTCACCGATCCGGCCGGCGTCGAGGCGCTGAGCCTGCCGACCCAGCGGCGCTGGACGGTGGAGGTGCGCCGCGACGGCCGGCCGCTTCTGCTGCGCTTCCGTATCTGAGCCTTTTCGCGGCGGGCCGGAAGGCTTAGGTTGGGCGCATGTCCGATCTCTTCGACACGCCGCATTCTTCGCCCGCGCGCCCCGAGGCGCCGCGCCCGCTGGCCGACCGGCTGCGCCCGAAAACCCTGTCCGAGGTGATCGGGCAGGCGCATGTCCTCGGCCCCGAGGGGCCGCTCGGCGCGATGCTGGCGGCGGGCAGCCTGTCGTCTTTGGTGCTCTGGGGGCCGCCGGGGGTGGGCAAGACCACCATCGCGCGGCTGCTGGCCGATCAGACCAACCTCGCCTTCGTGCAGATCAGCGCGATCTTCACCGGCGTGCCGGAGCTGCGCAAGGTCTTCGAACAGGCGAAGATCCGGCGGGCGAACGGGCAGGGCACGCTGCTCTTCGTCGACGAGATCCACCGCTTCAACAAGGCGCAGCAGGACGGGTTCCTGCCGCATATGGAGGATGGCACCATCCTTCTGGTCGGCGCCACCACCGAGAACCCGTCCTTCGAGCTGAACGCGGCGCTGCTGAGCCGGGCGCAGGTGATCGTGCTGGAACGACTGAGCCTCGCCGATCTGGAGCGGTTGGCGCAGCGGGCCGAGAAGGAGCTGGGCCATGCCCTGCCGCTGAAGGCCGAGGCGCGCGAGGCGCTCCTGGAGATGGCGGATGGCGACGGGCGGGCGCTGCTGAACCTCATCGAGCAGGTGGCGGCGCATAAGGGCGCGGCGCTGACCAAGGAACAGCTCGGCCAGCGCCTGATGCGGCGGGCCACCAAATACGACAAGTCGGGCGAGGAACATTACAACCTGATCTCGGCGCTGCACAAATCGGTGCGCGGCTCGGACCCGGACGCGGCGCTCTACTGGTTCGCGCGGATGCTGGAGGGCGGCGAGGACCCGCGTTTCCTCGCCCGCCGGCTGACCCGTATGGCGGTGGAGGATATCGGCCTCGCCGATCCGCAGGCGCAGGCGATCTGTCTGGAGGCCTGGCAGACCTATGAGCGGCTGGGCTCGCCCGAGGGCGAGCTGGCGCTGGCCAATGCGGTGGTCTATCTGGCGCTGGCGCCGAAATCGAACGGGGTCTATGTCGCCTACAAGGCCGCCCGCGCGGCGGCGCGCGAGACCGGCAGCCTGCCGCCGCCGCTCCATATCCGCAACGCGCCGACCAAGCTCATGAAAGAGATCGGCTATGGCGCGGGCTATGCCTATGACCATGACGCCGAGGACGGCTTCTCCGGGCAGGACTATTTCCCCGAGGGCATGAAACGCCCGGTCTTCTACGCCCCGCCCGAGCGCGGCTTCGAGCGCGAATTGAAGAAACGCATCGACTATTTCGCGCGGCTGCGCGCCCAGCGGCGCGGCTGACCCTCCGGCCGCGCGCCCGGCCGCGCGGTTGCGGGTGAGTATTTCGGCAAGAAGCAAAGGCAGGATCGTGCCAAGGGGGCGGCGAAACGGCTCGCAAGGCGCGCGCGGCCCCGGCGCGCCGTTCTCCGTCCCGCCTGACGGGTCTTCTGCTTTGCTTCTTGCCCAAATACTCGAAAAGAACGGGGCCGCGGCGCGCGGTCATACGTGCTGGGCGCCGTTCACCTCGATCTCCGACCCCGAGATGTAGCTCGCCTGATCGGAGCAGAGGAACCAGATCACGTCCGCCACCTCCTTCGGCTGGCCGAGGCGCTGGAGTGGCAGCCTCTCCACGATCTTCTCGGTGCCGGGGGAGAGGATCGAGGTCTCGATCTCTCCCGGCGCGATGGCGTTGACGCGCACCCCCATCGGCCCGAAATCATGCGCCATCTCGCGCGTCAGCGCGGCGAGCGCGGCTTTCGAGGTGGCATAGGCCGCCCCCGCGAAGGGATGCACCCGGCTGCCGGCGATGGAGGTCACGTTCACCACCGAGCCGCGCGCGGCGGAAAGCTCGTCCTTCAGCCCGCGCGCCAGCACGATGGAGGAGAAGAAGTTGACATGGAACACATGGCCCCAGGTGCGCAGGTCGGTCTCCAGCGTGTTGAGCCGGCGGCCGCCCTCGCCCTTGGGCGAGATCCCGGCATTGTTGACCAGCGCGTGCAGCCGGCCGCCGATCTTTTCCTTGATCGTGGCGATGGCGGCGATGGTGGCGTCGGGGCTGGCGAGGTCGATCTGGATATGGTTCTGCTCGCCCCCCGGCCAGGGGCAGCGCGGATCGAAGGCCTGGCGCGAGCAGGTCAGCACCCGCCAGCCCTCGGCGCTGAACCGTTTCACCGTGGCATGGCCGATGCCCCGGCTCGCCCCGGTCAGCACCATCACCTTCTGCTCGCCCATCCCGACCTCCGCGATTTGGCGCCAGCCTGCGCCGGGGCGGGCGGATTTGCAAGCTTGGCAGGGCGCGGCAAAGGGTCTACCAAAGGCCGCGACATCCGAGGTTTCCCATGAAGAAGCAGACCCGCACCATGCAAGATTCCATCGCCACCGCCAAGACGCTCTCCGAGGCGCTGCCCTATCTGCAACGCTATTCCGGCGCCGTGGTGGTGGTGAAGTTCGGCGGCAACGCGATGGGCGACGATGCGGCGATGGCGGAATTCGCCCGCGACATCGTGCTGATGCGGCAGGTGGGCGTGAACCCGGTCGTGGTGCATGGCGGCGGGCCGATGATCAACGAGATGCTGCAAAAGCTCGGCATCCAGTCCGAATTCGTGCGCGGCAAGCGGGTCACCGACAAGGCCACGGTCGAGGTGGTGGAGATGATCCTGTCCGGCCTCGTCAACAAGCGCATCGTGCAGGCGATCAACGATCAGGGAGGCCGCGCCGTCGGGATTTCCGGCAAGGACGACGACCTGATGGTCTGCGAGGCCGACGACCCGGAACTGGGCTTCGTCGGAAGGCCGGTGGAGATGAACGTGCAGGTGCTGCGCGATCTCTACCATGCCGGCATCATCCCGGTGGTGGCGCCGGTGGCGACCGGGATGGCCGACAACGAGACCTTCAATGTCAATGGCGATACGGCGGCGGGGGCGATCGCCGGCGCGCTTCAGGCCGACCGGCTTCTGCTGCTGACCGATGTGTCGGGGGTGAAGAACGCCGCTGGCGAGGTGATGACCCAGATCACCCCCGAGGAGATCCGCCGGATGACCGCCGAGGGGGTGATCGCGGGCGGCATGATCCCCAAGACCGAAACCGCGCTCGCCGCGCTGGAGCAGGGGGTGCGCGCGGTGACCATCCTCGACGGGCGGCTGCCCAATGCCTGCCTGCTGGAGCTGTTCACCGATCACGGCGCGGGCAGCCAGATCCGCTCGACCGAGCCGCGGGTGAAGCCGCGTGTCCGCCGCTGAGGCCCCCACGCTCGACGGCATCGCCGCGCTTGCGGCGGCGCATCGGCTGGATGTCCTCGGCGGTTTCAACGCCGAGGACGACCCGGGCCTGCCGCCCGGCACGCGGACCCTGCTGCTCCTGGGGCCGCTGGAGCCGGGCTTCTGGCCGCTTTTCACCGCGAGCGCCGAATGGCGGGACGGCGCGCCCGACCCGATGGACCGCTGGTCGCGCCGGGTGATCGGGCGGATGGCCTGCGAGCTGGGGGCCAAGGCGCTGTTTCCCTTCGGCGGGCCGCCCTGGCATCCGTTCTTCCAATGGGCGCTGCGCTCGGGCCGGGCCTGGGAAAGCCCGATGCGGCTTCTGGTGCATGACCGGATGGGGCTGTTCTTTTCCTGCCGGGGGGCGCTGGCGCTGAAGGCGCGGCTGGATCCGCCGCCGCCCGGGGCGCAGCCTTGCCTGGCCTGCCCGCGGCCCTGTATCGCCGCCTGCCCGGCGGGTGCGCTGGCCGAGGGGGCCTATGACCTGGGGCGCTGCCATCAATATCTCGACACCGCCGCCGGGAAGGAAAGCTGTCTTGCCGCAGGATGCCTCGCGCGGCGCGCTTGCCCGATCTCGCAAAGCTATGCCAGACTGCCGGAACAATCCGCCTATCACATGAGGCTGTTCCACAGATGACCCTCCGCCTGATCCTGACGCGCCACGCGAAATCCAGTTGGGACGACCCGACGATGACCGATCACGACCGCCCGCTGAACGAGCGCGGCAAGGCGGCGGCGGCCGATCTGGGGCGCTGGCTCGCCTCGCGCGGCTATGTGCCGGGGCAGGTCCTTTGCTCCGATGCGCAGCGCACCCGGGAGACCTGGAGCGGCATCGCCCTCCATCTGCCCGGCAGCCCCGCCTTCGAGCTGAAGCCGGCGCTCTACCATGCCGGGGCGGATGTGATGCTTGCCGTGCTGCGCCATGCCGCGGCCGATACGGTGATGATGATCGGCCACAATCCGGGAATTTCGGAATTCGCCCACCGGATCGTGGCGCGCGCGCCGCTGAACGGCGATTTCCACCGCTACCCGACGGGGTCGACGCTGGTCTGCGAATTTGCGGTTTCGGGCTGGGGCGAGGTCGGCTGGGGGATGGGCGGCGTCGACGATTTCGTGGTACCGCGCGAGCTCGCCGCCTGAGACCCATGCTTGGCCGCGCGGCTGGAGTTGCTCACACGAGACCTGTTCATGTGTGGGCTCGCCGTGGCGCTGCCCGGCCCCCGCCATGCCCGATCCGGCCCCCTAAGCGGGGTCGGGGATAGCGCAGCCGGAGACCGCCGCTGCGCGTAGCACGAACCCCGGCGTCCCCCCGCAGGGGCCGCCGGCCAGGCGCCGTCGGTTCGGGCCGGGGCTCCCGGCCGGAGCCGGCGGCGGAGCGCGCCGCCTCCGGCGGAGCGCCCCCGCCGCGCTCAATGCCCGAGGATCTGGCTCAGGAACAGCTTCGTCCGCTCGCTCTGCGGGTTGTTGAAGAACTCGC
>JBDHSR010000187.1:0-6771 GCA_039808305.1 Gemmobacter sp.
AAGCCCGTTCGACGCGACGCGGAGGCCACGCCGAAATCGCGGGGCACGGCCGGCAAATCCGTCCGGGGCGGCGGATCGGAACAGGCTCCGGCCAGGCCCACCTCCCGGGGCGCAGCGGGCAAACCCGCCGGCGCCCCGCCGGGATCGGCCCCCGCGCGCGGCAAGCCCGCGCCCGAAGGCGGTCGCCCCGGCCCGCGCAAGCCGCGCTGACGGGGAAAGCGCGCGCATTTTTCCGCCCCCCGGCCACTGGCAAGCCGGGCGGGCCATGCCTATAGTCGATGCTGCGGCGCCGAAGCCCGAGACATGGCGCCACCCCCGTCAGACAGACCGCCGCAACGGCCCGGAGGCCCATGTCCGCATCCGCCCTGCAAGTGCTGAGCTTCCTCGCGCTCCTCGCCCTCACCGTCTATGTCAGCTTCGGCGGAGGGCTCTGAGATGGCGCAACGTTTCGGCGGCAAGTATTCCCCCGACGGCCAGGTCCGCAGCGGCCATCCGGCGCAACCCGCGCCGTCCGGCCCGCCCGACCTCTACGACAGCCGCCGCCCCGCCAAGGCCGGCGCGCGGTCGAACCTGCTCTTCGCCATCGCGCTGCTGCCCGCGATCCGGGGCTTCGCCTCCGATCCGGCGGGGCTCGCCTTCGGCATCGGCGCCACGGTGCTGATGCTGGGCGCAGCCGCGCTGACCCGCGAGGGGCTGAAGGCCGAGGCCGCCTACGAGGCGCGCAAGGTGGCGAGGCGCCCGGCGATCCCGCGCAAGATCTTCGGCGCCGTGCTGACCGGCGCCGGCCTCGCCATGGCGGGGATGATGACCACCGGCAGCCTCGCCGCCTCGGCGCTGTTCGGCCTGATCGGCGCGGCGCTGCATCTCGGCGCCTTCGGCCTCGACCCCCTGCGCGACAAGGGCGCCGAGGGGATCGACGCCTTCCAGTCCGAGCGGGTGGCCCGCGCGGTGGACGAGGCCGAGGCGCATCTGTCCGCCATGAAGGACGCGATCCTGCGCGCCCGCGACCGCACGCTGGAGACGCGGGTGGACCGCTTCATCGCCGCCGCCCGCGCGCTGTTCCGCCGGGTCGAGGAGGATCCGGGCGATCTGACCGCCGCGCGCAAATATCTCGGCGTCTACCTGATGGGCGCCCGCGACGCGACGGTGAAATTCGCCGATCTCTACGCCGCCAGCCGCGACCCGAAGGCCCGCGCCGATTACGAGGCGCTGCTCGACGACCTGCAAACCACTTTCGCCAATCGCAGCCGGCAGCTTCTGGGCAACGACTCCGCCGCCCTCGACGTGGAGATCCAGGTGCTGCGCGAGCGGCTGCAATACGAAACCCCGAAGCGCTGATCCGCGCCCGATTGAGAACCCGCCCGCCGACCTGTATGGAGGGCGGGCACCATCCCCAGTAACGGAGTGCCCCGATGTCCGAGACGACCCGCACCGAAGCCGCCGCCGCCCTTGCCGAGGTCGAGAGGATCACGGCCGTCGTGCTGCCGGAACCCGGCGCCGAGATCGTGCCGCTGGCCGCCGCCCCCGCCCCGCAGGCCGAGGAAATCCGCAAGCGCATGGCGGAGATCGACCTCGGCAGCACCCAGTCGATCATCGCCTTCGGCTCGGCCGCGCAGGCGGAATTGCAGGAGATCAGCCAGCAGATGCTGGCCGATGTGAAGAACAAGGACGTGGGTCCGGCCGGCGACTCGCTGCGCTCGATCGTGACCACCCTGCGCGGCTTCTCGGTCTCCGAGCTCGACGTGCGCCGAGAGCGGAGCTGGTGGGAAAGGCTGCTGGGCCGCACCGCGCCCTTCGCCAAGTTCGTCGCCCGGTTCGAAGAGGTGCAGGGCCAGATCGACAAGGTGACCGGCAATCTGCTGGAACACGAGCACAAGCTGCTGAAGGACATCAAGTCGCTCGACCTGCTCTATGCCCGGACGCTGGATTTCTACGACGAGCTCGCGCTCTATATCGCGGCGGGCGAGGCGCGGCTGGCCGAGGTGGATGCCAAGGACATCCCGGCCAAGGAGGCAGAGGTGCAGGCCGCGCCCGAGGCCGAGCAGGTGCTGAAGGCGCAGGAACTGCGCGACCTGCGCGCCGCCCGCGACGATCTGGAACGGCGGGTGCACGACCTGAAACTGACCCGGCAGGTCACCATGCAGTCGCTGCCCTCGATCCGGCTGGTGCAGGAGAACGACAAGTCGCTGGTCACCAAGATCAACTCGACGCTGGTCAATACCGTGCCGCTCTGGGAAACCCAGCTCGCGCAGGCGGTGACCATCCAGCGGAGCCGCGAGGCCGCCGGCTCGATCAAGGCGGCCAGCGACCTGACCAACGAGCTCCTGACCGCGAATGCGAAGAACCTCCAGGAGACCAACCGCATCGTGCGCACCGAGATGGAGCGCGGCGTCTTCGACATCGAGGCGGTGAAGCAGGCCAATGCCACGCTGATCGCCACGATCAACGAAAGCCTCGCCATCGCCGACGAGGGCAAGGCGAAACGCGCCGCCGCCGAGGCCGAGTTGCAGAAGATGGAGGCCGAGCTGCGCGATACCCTCGCCGCCGCCCGCGCCCGCCGCACCACCGCCTGACGGGGAAGGAGAGACCATCGTGTCCCAGGGCCGGCGCCGCCGTATTGCCGCTCTCGCAGGTCCGGCGCTACTCGCGCTGGGGCTGGCCGGCTGCGCGCCGGCCACCGCGCCGGCGCCGCCCCCTCCCGTGATCGAGCCGGCGGCCCCGCCGCCGAAGCCGGCCGCGCCGGCCTCGGCCGAAAGCCGGGCCTTGCAGGGCTATTACGCGCAGGTCCAGGCGGATCTGCTGTCGCAGGGCCTGCTGCGCACCGATGGCGGCAGCGGCGACACGCCCTTCACCGACACGATGCTGACCGAGAACTTCATCCGCATCGCGCTGTTCGACGAATACCGCCGCGGCCCCGCCGGCCTCGTCGCGCAGGAGACGCAGAGCCGGCTGCGCCGCTGGGACAGGCCGGTGCGGGTGAAGGTGGTGTTCGGCGCCTCGGTGCCGCCGGAGCGGCGCGCCACCGACCGGGCGCGCATCGGCTCCTATCTCGGGCGGCTGTCGGCGATCACCGGCCATCCGATCGCGCTGGCGGAAAGCGGCGCGAATTTCTTCGTCCATGTGGTGAACGAGGACGAGCGCCGCGCCCTCGGCCCGGTGATCGCGGCCACCCTGCCCGACCTCAGCACCGCCGAGGTGGCCGGGCTGACCAACCTGCCGCGCTCGACCTATTGCATCGTCTACGCGCTCTCCGAGGGCAGCGCCTCGACCTATACCCGCGCCTTCGCGGTGATCCGGGCCGAACACCCGGACCTTCTGCGCCTGTCCTGCATCCATGAGGAGATCGCGCAGGGCCTCGGCCTCGCCAATGACAGCCCGCTCGCCCGCCCGTCGATCTTCAACGACGACGAGGAATTCGCCCTGCTGACCCGGCAGGACGAGCTGATGCTGAAGATGCTCTACGACCCGGCGCTGCGCCCCGGCATGACCGCCGCCGAGGCCCGCCCCATCGTGCGCGACCTCGCGGCGCGGCTGACGGGCGGAGAGGGCTGAGGGGGGCGTCGCGAAGCGGCGGTGTCTTGCGGGACGGGCCCGAGGTGCAATCCGACCGCCTTTCCTTCCGCCGCGACGGCCGCGATCGTTTGACGGAGAATGCCCGCCACCACGACAGGACATCATGTTCATCGCACACCTGCCCGCAGGCTACCTTCTGGCTCGCCACCTCGCGAGGAAGCGCCCCAACCGGAAACGGCTTGTCCTGACGGGCCTTGGCGCATCGCTCCTGCCGGATCTGGATCTGTTCTGGTTTTACCTCGTCGATGGCAGGCAAACCGCCCATCATGCCTATCTTTTCCACACGCCGCTCTTCTGGATTTCCCTTGCCGCGATCGCATCTGTCATCGCATGGCTGACAGCCTGGAAGGCCGCGCAGCCGTTCATCCGGGTGGCGCTGCTCTCTGTTCTGCTTCACATGGTCCTGGATTCCGTGGCTGCCGAGATCGCATGGCTCAAGCCGTTTGCGCCATATGAGGTGAACCTTGTCCACGTTCCCGCCGGGCATGACTGGTGGGTCTGGAATTTCGTCCTGCATTGGACTTTCCTGCTGGAGATGGGGATCGTCGCGGCAGCGGCTCTTGCGTTTTGGAACGATCGCAATGCGCCGTCGGTCGAAGACGGGACCGCCCGCTAGGGGCTCGGTCCCGCCGCCCGCCGAAACCCGGCCTTTCCCCATTCATCCCCCGCCCCGCCAAGGGCACAATCGAAAGCCGTGGAGCATTGGAGGAAAACCCTCCGCCCTGCCTCCGCTTGCGAAGCCGGGGCGGCCGCCTGGACGGACCGGCACCGCCGCCCCCCCCCCCGAGGAAAACGGATGTTGATCCGCCTTCGGCGGATTTCCCCGCGCGTCCCTCTTCCAACCCGGCGTGGCCGGGTTATGTTGTGCGGGTAACGCGGTTCCCAGGGCGGAAAGGCACGGCCATGGTTTTCGACTTCCTCAAGGGCGAGTTCATCGACGTCATCTCCTGGCTCGACGACACGCGCGACACGATGGTCTGGCGGTTCGAGCGGCGCGGGCAGGCGATCAAATACGGCGCCAAGCTCACGGTGCGGGAGGGCCAGGCGGCGGTCTTCGTGCATGAGGGGCAGTTGGCCGACGTGTTCGGCCCCGGCCTCTACATGCTGGAGACCAACAACATGCCGGTGCTGACCACGCTCCAGCACTGGGACCACGGCTTCAACTCGCCCTTCAAGTCCGAGATCTATTTCGTCAACACCACCCGGTTCAACGACCTCAAATGGGGCACCAAGAACCCGATCATGTGCCGCGACCCGGAATTCGGCCCGGTGCGGCTGCGCGCCTTCGGCACCTATTCGATGCGCGTCTCCGACCCGGCGGTGTTCCTGAAGGAGATCGTGGGGACGGATGGCGAGTTCACCTCGGACGAGATCTCGAACCAGATCCGCAACGTGATCGTGCAGGAGATGAGCCGGGTTCTCGCCGGATCGGGCATCCCGGTGCTCGACATGGCGGCCAATACCGCCGATCTGGCCAAGCTGATCGCCACGGCCATCGCGCCCAAGGTGGCGGAATACGGCCTCGTGCTGCCGGAATTCTACATCGAGAACGTCTCGCTTCCCGAGGAGGTGGAGAAGGTGCTCGACAAGCGCACCTCGATGGGGATCGTGGGCGATCTCAACAAATACATGCAGTTCAACGCGGCCGAGGGGATGACGGCGCCGGGCTCCGCCATGGGCGGCGCGATGGGCGCGGGGCTGGGGGCCGGGCTCGGCATGGGCATGGCGCAGCAGATGCAGCCCGGCCCCTGGGGCGCCGCGCCCACCGCGCCGCCGCCCCCGCCGCCGGCCGGGAAGCAATGGCATCTGGCCGAGAACGGCGCGACCAAGGGCCCGTTCTCCGAGGCCGAGCTCGCCGCCATGGCGCAGGCCGGCGGGGTGACGCGGGCCAGCATGGTCTGGGCCGCCGGGATGGAGGGCTGGAAACCCGCCGCCGAGACCGAACTCTCGCGCCTTTTCGCCCAGATCCCGCCACCGCCGCCCGGAGCCTGAGCCTTGCCCGAGGCCGAACTGCATTTCCCCTGCGCCGCCTGCGGCGCCGACCTGCGCTTCGCGCCGGGCCAGACCCGGATGCGCTGCGACCATTGCGGCACCGAGCAGGAGATCCCGGCGGCCCCCGGCGGCAAGGCGCTGGCCTTCGGCGAGCACGACCTGCACCGCGCCCTGCGCGACGCCCTGCCCCCCGGCGCGATGGAGGAGGTGCGCACCACCCGCTGCCCGTCCTGCGGCGCGCTGGTGGAGTTCGGCGGGGCGGAACACGCCACCGAATGCCCGTTCTGCGCGACGCCGGTGGTGACCGGCACCGGCACCAACCGCCAGATCAAGCCGCAGGCGGTGCTGCCCTTCGCGCTGGACGAACGCACCGCCCGGCAGGCGATGGTGAGCTGGCTCGGCGGGCTGTGGTTCGCGCCGAACGGGCTTGTCGAATATGCCCGCAAGGGGCGCGCGCTGTCGGGGCTCTATGTCCCCTACTGGACCTTCGACGCCGCCACCCGCTCGGCCTATTCCGGGGCGAGGGGCGATCATTATTACGTCACCGAAACCGTGGTGGTCGACGGCAAGCGCCAGTCCCGCCAGGTGCGCAAGACCCGCTGGAGCGCTGCGCGCGGCTGGGTGGCGCGGGTGTTCGACGACGTGCTGGTGCTGGCCTCGCAATCGCTGCCGCGCCGCTATACCGACGCGCTGGCGCCCTGGGATCTGGGCGGGTTGCAGCCCTATCGCGCCGACTACCTCGCCGGCTTCACCGCCGAGGGCTATACGGTCGGGCTGGAAGAGGGCTGGGCGCGGGCGCGGCAGGCGATGGCCGGGGTGATCGCCGGCGACGTGCGCCGCGACATCGGCGGCGACGAGCAGCGCGTCGACCGCATCGACACCGAATATTCCGCCGAGACCTTCAAGCATGTCCTGCTGCCGATCTGGATGGCGGCCTACAAATACAACGGCAAGAGCTATCGCTTCGTGGTGAACGGCCAGACCGGCAAGGTGCAGGGCGAACGGCCGTGGAGCGCCTGGAAGATCGCCTTCGCGCTGCTCGCCGCCGCCGCGCTGGCCGGGGCGCTCGCCTGGGCGAGGCAGAAGGGGTATCTGGGCTGATCGGGCGGCAAGGCAGGGGGCTTTCCGCCCCCTCTTGAGCGCTGCGCGCCCAATTCACCCCCGAGGATATTTCCGGACAGAAAATGATGAAACGCGCGCCCCGGG
>JBDHSR010000188.1:0-6767 GCA_039808305.1 Gemmobacter sp.
TCATGTCTGACCCCTTGTTCCCGGTCCTCGGTCCGCGCGAAGATGGACCGGCCGGCCCCGGCTCCGCAAGCCGCGATCCGTGGCGGCGATCCGAGAGCATGATGTCCGATCCCCGGTTCGCCGCCGGGGCCGGCCGCCAAGCCGCCCCCAAACCGCGATGCACGGACCCGACAGGGAGGGCTGTCATGGCTGAACCCCGATTCGCGCTCGGAGCTTCAAGGCCGGACAGCCCCGCAAACCCCGCCGGACGAGCGTCATCAACCCGGCAGCCGGAGGCGCGTCATGCCTGAGCCATGGCTTACCCTCATCGGTCTGGGCGAGGACGGGCCGGGGGGCCTTTCCGAGGCGAGCCGCCGCGCGCTGGAGCAGGCCGAGATCGTCTTCGGCGGGCCGCGCCATCTGGCGCTGGCGGGCGTGCGCGGCGTGGAATGGCCGGTGCCCTTCGACATCGCCCCGGTGCTGGCGGCGCGCGGGCGGCGGGTGGCGGTGCTGGCCTCGGGCGATCCGTTCTGGCACGGCGCGGGCGGCAGCCTGCGGGCGGCGCTGTCGCCCGGCGAATGGATCAGCCATCCGGCGCCCTCTTGCTTTCAGCTTGCGGCGAACCGCATGGGCTGGCGGATGGAGGAGACGGTCTGCCTCGGCCTCCATGCCGCGCCCTTCGCCCGGCTGCGCCCGGTGCTGGGGCGCGGGGTGCGGGTGCTGGCGACGCTACGCGACGGCGCGGCGGTCGCGGGGCTGGCGGGCTGGCTGGAAGCCAACGGCTATGCGCGGGCCGAGGTGACGGTGCTGGAACGGCTCGGCGGGCCGGGCGAGCGCATCCGCCCCGCCCCGGCCCCCGACGCCGAGCCCCCCGTGATGGCGGCGATCCTCGGCCTCGACCCCGGCCTGCCGCGCAGCGGCGGCTTGCCTGACGATCTCTTCGCCCATGACGGGCAGATCACCAAGCGGCCGGTGCGGGCGCTGACGCTCGCCGCCCTCGCGCCCCGGCCGGGGGAACATCTGTGGGATCTCGGCGCCGGGTCCGGCTCGGTCTCGGTCGAATGGTGCCTCGCGGGCGGCACCGCCTCGGCGGTGGAGCGGCGGGAGGCGCGGGTGGCGAATATCCGCGCCAATGCGGAAAGCTTCGGGCTGACCCACCGGCTGCACGTCCATCCCGGCGACAGCGCCGAAGTGCTGGACACGCTACCGCCGCCCGACGCGGTGTTCATCGGCGGCGGCGGCGACCCCGCGCTGATCGCCGCGGTCTGGAGCCGCCTGCCCCCCGGCGCGCGGCTGGTGATGAACGCGGTGACGCTGGAGGGCGAGGCGGCGCTTTACGAAGCGCAAGCCGCGCATGGCGGCGGCCTGCTGCGCATCGACCTCGCGCAATCCGGCACGCTCGGCCGGTTCCGCGACTGGCGGGCGGCGCGGCCGGTGGTGCAATGGAGCGCCGTCCGATGATCGTGGCCGGCCTCGGATTGCGCGCCTCGGCGACAGCGGCGGATGTGGCGGCGGCGCTGGCCGGGCTCGCCCCCGACCTGATCGCGGTGCCCGAGGACAAGGCGGCGCATCCGGCGCTGGCCGGGCGCAGCGTCCGCCCCGTCCCGCTGCCGCTGTTGCGCGCGCAAGCCGCCCCCACCCCCTCGCCGCGCCAGCCCGCGCGCTATGGCGCCGGATCGGTGGCCGAGGCCGCCGCCCTCGCCGCCGCCGGCCCCGGCGCCCGCCTTCTTCTGCCGCGTCGCATCGCCCCCGGCGGGCGGGTGACGCTGGCCCTTGCCACAGGACCTGACGAATGACCGTTCACTTCATCGGCGCCGGCCCCGGCGCGCCCGACCTCATCACGCTGCGCGGCCGCGACCTGATCGCCGCCTGCCCGGTCTGCCTTTACGCCGGAAGCCTCGTGCCCGAGGCGCTGCTGGCGCATTGCCCGCCCGGCGCGCGGATCGTCAATACCGCGCCGTTGAGCCTCGACCAGATCATCGACGAGATCGCCAGCGCCCATGCCGCGGGCAAGGATGTGGCGCGGCTGCATTCCGGCGACCTTTCGGTCTGGTCGGCGATGGGCGAGCAGTTGCGCCGCCTGCGCGCCCTCGGCATCCCCTATGACGTGACGCCGGGGGTGCCCAGTTTCGCCGCCGCCGCCGCGACGCTGGGCGCCGAGCTGACCCTGCCGGGCGTCGCGCAATCGGTGGTGCTGACCCGCACCTCGGGCCGCGCCTCGGCGATGCCCGAAGGCGAGACGCTGGAGAATTTCGCCCGCACCGGCGCGGTGCTCGCGATCCATCTGTCGGTGCATGTGCTGGCCGATGTGGTGGCCCGGCTGACCCCGCATTACGGGCCGGATTGCCCGGTGGCGGTGGTCTGGCGCGCGAGCTGGCCCGACGAGCGGGTGGTGCGCGCCACGCTCGCCACGCTGGAAACCGCCCTGGGGGCGGAGATGGAGCGCACGGCGCTGATCCTCGTCGGCCATTCCATCGGCGCCGAGGCTTTCGACGAAAGCCGCCTTTACGCCGGCGATTACGACCGCCGCTACCGCCCCGTCGGCACCGCGCCGCGCTTCCCCGAGGCGCAATGACCGCGCCCGGCTTCCTGATCGCCGCCCCCGCCTCGGGCAGCGGCAAGACCACGGTGATGCTCGGCCTGATCGCGGCCTTCCGGGCCGAGGGGCTGACGGTGCAGCCGTTCAAGAGCGGGCCGGATTACATCGACCCGGCCTTCCATGCGGCGGGCAGCGGGCGGGTGTCGATGAACCTCGACACCTGGGCGATGCCGGATGCGCGCATCGCCGGGCTGATCGCGGCGGCCGAGGCGGCCGATCTGGTGATCGCCGAGGGCTCGATGGGGCTTTACGACGGGGTGGCGATGCCGGGCGAGGCCGGGATCGGCGCCTCGGCCGATCTGGCGGAGCTGACCGGCTGGCCGGTGGTGCTGGTGCTCGATGTCTCGGGCCAGGCGCAGAGCGCGGCGGCCACCGCGCTCGGCTACCGGATGTTCCGGCCGGGGCTGCGGCTGGCCGGGGTGATCCTGAACCGCGTGGCCTCCCCCCGGCACGAGGCGCTGATCCGCGACGGCATGGCGCAGGCCGGGGTGGCGGTGCTGGGCGCGCTGCCGCGCCGCAGCGCCATCGAACTGCCCGAGCGCCATCTGGGGCTGGTGCAGGCGGGCGAGACGCCGGAACTGGCGCGCATCCTGCGCGACGCCGGCGCCTTCATCGCGCAGCATTGCGATCTGGCGGCGATCCGCGCCGCCGCCCGGCCCGCCGGGCTGACCGATACCGGGATGCGCCGCGCCCCGCCGCCGGGCCAACGCATCGCGCTGGCACGGGACGAGGCCTTCTCCTTCATCTACCCGCATCTTCTGGCCGACTGGCGGGCGCAAGGGGCGGAGATCCTGCCCTTCTCGCCCTTGGCCGATGAGGCCCCGGACGAAAGCGCCGATTGCTGCTGGCTCCCCGGCGGCTACCCGGAGCTTCATGCCGGCCGCCTCGCCGCCGCCGCGCATTTCCGCCGCGAGATCGCCCGCTTCGCCGCGACGCGGCCGGTCCATGGCGAATGCGGCGGCTATATGGCCCTTGGCGCCGCGCTGATCGACGCCGAGGGGGTGCGGCACCAGATGGCGGGGCTGCTGGGCCTCGTGACCAGCTACGAGAAGCGCAGGATGCATCTGGGCTACCGGCTCGCCACCCTCGCGCAGCCGATGCCGGGCTTCCCGGTGGGCGCCCGGCTGCGCGGCCATGAATTCCACTACTCGACCATTCTCGAGCAACCCGATATGCCGCTGGCGCAGGTGGTCGACGCCACCGGCGCCCCGGTGCCGGAGACCGGCTCGCGGCGCGGCAGGGCCAGCGGCACCTATTTCCACCTGATCGGGGAGGCCGGCAGATGAGCGGTTTCGTCTCTTTCGTATCCTCCGGCCCCGGCGACCCGGACCTGCTGACCGTGAAGGCGGTGAAGCGGCTGCAAGCGGCGGATGTGGTGCTTTATGACGACCTCTCGTCGGGGCCGATCCTCGATCTGGCGCGGCCGGGGGCGGATCTGATCTCGGTCGGCAAGCGGGCGGGGCGGCCCTCGGCCAAGCAGGGCCATGTGAACCGGCTGCTGCTGGACCACGCGGCGACCGGCGCGCGGGTGGTGCGGCTGAAATCCGGCGATGCCGGGATCTTCGGCCGGCTGGAGGAAGAGGTGACGGCGCTGGCCGAGGCGGGCGTTCCGTTCGAGATCGTGCCCGGCGTCACCTCGGCCGCCGCCGCCGCCGCCGGGGCGGGCATCCCGCTGACCCGCCGGCTGACGGCGCGGCGGGTGCAGTTCCTGACCGGCGCCGATGTGACCGGCCAGCTGCCCGACGACCTGAACTGGCCGGCTTTGGCCGATCCGGGGGCGACGACGGTGATCTATATGGGCAAGCGCACCTTCCCGATGCTGGCCGAGGCGCTGGTCGCGCATGGCCTGCCGCCGGAGACCCCGGCGCTGCTGGCGCATGGGGTTTCGACCCCCGAGGAGCGGCTGGAGCGCTTCACCGTCGCCAGCCTCGCCGCCCATCTGGCGGCGGCGGAGACCACCGCCCCGGCGCTGATCCTCTACGGCCCGCTGGCCGAGGGCGCGGCGCCCGCGCTCCCGCCGGAATGATCCGCCTGACGCTCTGCGCCTCCTGCCCGCTGGGGCGGGCGGGCTTCGCGTCGCGGCTGGCCGAGGCGGCGGGCGCGCTGGCCGAGGTCGCCACGGTCGACTGCATGTCGGGCTGCGCCCGCCCCTCCACCCTCGCGGCGCGGGCGGCGGGCAAGACCGCCTACCTCTTCGGCGATCTGACCGAGGCCGACCTGCCGGACCTGCTGAGCTTCCTGCGCCTCTACGCCGCCTCGCCCGACGGCACTTTCGCCGATGCCCGCCCGCTCGGCGCGCTGCGGCTGAAGGCGATCGCCCGGATTCCGGGCTGATCGCCCTTGACCACGGGGCAGGCTTGGGCGCAGATGGGGGCGCAAGGTGTCCATCAGGCGCAAAGCGCCCGGACTGAAACGGGAATGGGGAACGGGCGGACCGAACACGGCGCCCCGAGCCCCAGCCGCCCCCGCGACTGTGAGCGGAGAGCGGGGCCCATCATGCCACTGGGAGCGATCCCGGGAAGGCGGAGCCCCGCATCGACCCGCAAGCCAGGAGACCGGCCCTGCGCGAACGGAACACGAATCGCCGTCGGGGTTGACGGCAAGGAGTCTGACATGACCACGATCCAGTCCACCGCGCCCGCGCGCGCCTCCGCCTCCTCGCTGGGCGGCATCGCCGTGATGGCCGTCATCGGCCTTGTCCTGATGGTCGTCGCCGGCCACGCGCAATCCTCGGCGCTGCACGACGCGGCGCATGACGTGCGCCACGCCACCGGCTTTCCCTGCCACTGAGCCGGTAGCGACCTGACAATGTTCCAACGTATGCTGGCCAGCGCGCTGTTCGCTGGCGCAGTGGCGGGGCTGTTCGCCGCGCTGCTGCATTTCGCGTTCATCCAGAACCTGATCCTTCTGGGCGAGGAATATGAAACCGGCGCCGCCGTGCATTTCCAGGGCGTGGCCGATGCGCCCGCCGGGCACGACCATGGCGCGGCCGAGGCGGAGGGCGACCACGATCACGCCGCCCCCGAAGCCGAAGGCCACGACCATGGCGAGGAGGAGGAGGTCACCCCCTTCACCCGCAACGCGCTGACCGTGCTGTTCTCCGGCGTGGTCTATATCGGCTATGCCTTCCTGCTGATCGCGGGCTTCGCGCTGGCCGAGCGCGCCGGGCGGCGCGTCACGCTGCGCGAGGGGCTGCTCTGGGGCCTGGCGGGCTATGTCGCCTTCCAGATGGCGCCGGCGATGGGGCTTTCGCCGGAACTGCCCGGCTCGGTCGCCGCCGAGCTGACGGCGCGGCAGGTCTGGTGGTTCGGCACCGCCATCGCCACCGTGGCGGGGCTGGCGCTTCTGGGCTATGGCCGGGGTCCGGTCGCGGTGATCGCGGGCCTCGTGCTGATCGCCGCGCCGCATGTGATCGGCGCGCCGCTGCCCGAGGGCTTCCACGGCGTCGCCCCGCCCGAGGTCGCCGGCACCTTCTCGGCCCGCACGCTGGGCGTGGGGCTGGCGGTCTGGGTGTTCCTCGGCGGGCTGGCCGGCTGGTTCTGGTCGCGCGAGACCGCGACGGCATGACAAGACCCCGCGCGCCGTATCCCGGCGCGCGGGACTTCGGAAGGACGGCGGATGGAAGAGCTTTTTCTGGTCGGCATCGGCAGCGGCAATCCCGACCACCTGACCCGGCAGGCCATGGCCGCGCTGAACGCGGCGGACCTGATCCTGATCCCGCGCAAGGGCGAGAGCAAGGCGGACCTCGCCGAGTTGCGCCGCGCCATCGTGGCGGACGTGGTGACCAACCCCGCCGTGCGGGTGGCGGAGTTCGACCTGCCGGTCCGCGATCCGGCCATCGCCGATTACGAGGAACGGGTGGAGCGCTGGCACGACGCCATCGCGCGGGTCTGGGCCGAAACCGTGGCCGCCGCCCCGGCGCCCCGGGCACGGGTGGCGCTGCTGGTCTGGGGCGACCCCTCGCTTTACGACAGCACCCTGCGCATCGCCGCGCGGCTGACCCCCGCGCCGAGGATCACCGTCATTCCCGGCATCACCTCGATCCAGGCGCTGACCGCCGCCCATGCGATTCCGCTGAACGCGATCAACGGGCCGGTCGCGATCACCACCGGCCGCCGGCTGCGCGACGAGGGCTTTCCGCCCGGTGTCGATAGCTGCGTGGTGATGCTGGACGGGGAATGCTCGTTCC